>CAZFKW010000041.1:7698-9093 GCA_964519795.1 uncultured Ramlibacter sp.
GTGACGTCGTGGAGGTCCCCGTCGCGCATTGTGGGCGGCGGGCTCTCCTGCACGCATTTGAACCCCCTCACCCGGCCAGCGTGAAGTAAAACGTTGCACCCTTGCCAGGCTCCGCCTCTGCCCACACCCGCCCGCCATGCCGGCCGATGGCGGCGCGTACGTTGGCCAGTTCCGTGCCGAGTCCGGGGAACTCTGAATGGTCGTGCAGCCGCTGGAACGGCTGGAACAGCTTGTCTGCATAGGCCATGTCAAAGCCCGCCCCGTTGTCCCGGATCCACCACATGGACTCGCCGGTTGGCGCGGTGCCCGAGCCTGCGGAGATCAGGGCGGGGGTGCGGCCGGCAGTGAACTTCCAGGCATTGCTCGTCAGGTGGTCCAGGACCATGTACAGCAGTTCAGGGTCGCCGTACATCGTCATGCCCGGCTGCACGGATGCCTGCACCTGCCGGTGCGGCTCGCGCTCCTGCAGCTTGCGCAGGATGTCCAGGAGCATGGCACTGGCATCCACCAGCTGCGGGCGGAACCCGGCGCGCGATATCCGTGCCAGTTCCACCAGGGCATCGCTGATGGCGTCCACCTGGTGCATGGCACGGGTCAGGCGTTCCAGGTAGCGCCGGCCCGTCGCATCGCCTGCGTCGGCCAGGCGCCTGTCCAGCAGACTGCCAAAGCCGCCAGCCGAGATCAGCGGCTGGCGCAGGTCATGCGCCAGCGCATAGGCAAACGCCTGGAGCCGCGCGTTCACCTGCGCCAGCTCGACGTTGACGGCGGACACAGCGGCGTCCGCTTCCAGCAGCGCACGCGCTGCCGCATGGAATGCCTGGCCCAGCTCGTCGGCTTCCCGGAAGAACAGCGGCGGAAGGGCCACGGCACCGCCGGCCTCAAGCATCTGGGCCTGGGTGCTCAACTGCCGGATGGACTTGACGATGCGCAGCCCGATCAGCCAGGCCAGCAGGAACCCGCCCAGCAGGATCACTGCGGCGACACCCATGGCCGTCCACACGGCCTCCCACAAGCCCTCGGTGAACTGCTCCTGCGGGATGCTGACGGTGACGGTCCAGCCCGTCTCGCCAACGCGACGGAACGCCGTGGTGGTGGCGGCGCCATCACGCGTGCGGCCTTGCAGAACGCCCTCCGCGTGCGGGAGCATCACTTCCAGCAAGGGGGCGCCGGCTTTGGTGCCCACGTAGCGGTCCATTGCGCGCGTGCGGGCGATGGTTGTACCGGTGCTGTCAAACAATGCGACCAGCCACCGGGCCGGCAATTGGTGCTGCTCCAGCACGCGCAGCAACAGCTGTGGCGTGAGACTGCCGGACACGATATGGGTCATGCTGCCGCTTGGCGGGGTGACCGGGACGGCAATGGCACGGTGGACAGCACGGTGGTGTACAGCTTCTA
>CAZFKW010000041.1:9138-15042 GCA_964519795.1 uncultured Ramlibacter sp.
GCCGGTCCTGGCGCTGCTGTACAGGTCCGTCACCATTGGCAGGCCGGTATCAAACACTGACTGGAACAGCCCGCCATTGGTACTGGGCGGCAGTGGTTGGCCAAAAGGAACATTGATGTTGACGACGTGCCGGCCTGAACGTTCGCGCATGACGATGTTGTCCAGCTGGAGCAAGCCCAACACGCGCGTGCCCTGTGCATGGAGGGCTCCCAGATTCCCGTTCTGGATGGAGGGTGACGTGGCCAGCACTTCAAGGCCACTCTGCAGGCGCCTGAGCTCTGTTTCCACGTCGATCGCCAGTGCCTGGGTGCGGGCCTGCAGATCTGCCACGAGCCGGTCGTTTGAGCGCTGGAAGTCAAATGTGATCACCGCGATGGCGCTGAGCGCGCCGGACACGACACATGCAAGCACCAGGCCGTACAGGCGCGCGGAAATGGTGGCGGTGCGCCGCTGGATGTCCATGCCCTCAACGCGATCAGCAGTTGCTGTCATTGGCCTCCAATCGTGTGGTCATTTGCCTGGAATGTCCACGCGCGCCAGACCCAGCAGTGCGCATTGCCTCACTGTGGCGCGCTGCCTGTCCAGGCAATGCACGGGGCAATCGTATCACCGCAACAGCAAAGCGGCATGCGCAAAAGCTGTGTGGTGGATCGGGTCTTGTCCTACCTGCGCACACATGATTGTCGGGTACATTCTTTAGCAGTTGCAACCGACTTTCAACCCAAGGCATTACACATCATGGGAATCATCTGGACCATCATCATCGGCTTCCTGGCCGGCCTCGTCGCGCGCGCCATCATGCCGGGCAGGCAGAAGCTGGGGTTCATCCTGACGACGTTGCTGGGTATCGGCGGCTCACTGCTGGCCACTTATGCGGGCCAGGCCATGGGCTGGTACACCGCCGGGGCCGGTGCCGGGTTCATTGCGTCGGTGGCGGGCGCGATGGTTGTGCTGGTGATCTACGGCCTGATCGTCAGGAAGTAGGGCCGGCGGTGCTGGTGGGGCCCGAGCAGTTGCTCACCAGCCAGGCCCTGAACAGCTCCAGCGCCGGGTTGGCCTTGCGCTGTTCGGGGCAGATCAGGTAATACGCGGTTGAGTTCGCGCGCTGCTGGCCGGCGGCATCGGAATTGCGCGGAGGCAGCTTGGCCTCTATCAGCTTGCCCTGCGCCAGTTCGCCCGCCACCAGAAACCGTGGTACCAGTGCAATGCCCATCCTGTGCACCGCGCACTCCGCCATGAATGAAAACGCGTCGTAGCGCGGCCCCAGGGTGTCCTGCTTGACCTTGAGCCCGCGCGACTCGAACCACTGGCGCCAGGCGTAGGGGCGCGTGTCCAGGTGGAGAAGGCGGTGGCGGCTGAAGTCCTGCGCGTCGAGCTTCCTGCGTGGGTGAATCAGCGCGGGCGCGCAGACGGCCACCAGGTCTTCATCCATCAGGAACGTCTGCTCGGTGCCGGGCCAGTTGGCGTCTCGCGCGAAGATGGCAGCGTCGATCAGCGATTGCTCGAAGAGAAAGGGCCGCGTGCGCGTGAGCAGATTCAGCGTGATCTGCGGGTTGGCCTCGCAGAAGGCCGGCAGCCGCGGGATCAGCCACTTGCTGGCAAAGGTGGGCAGGGCGGCGACCGTCAACTCGCCGCCGCCCTCGCCGCGCGCGATCAGTTCGGCCGTGTCGCGCTCGATCATGTCCAGCGACGAGGCCACGCGCTGGCTGTATTGCAGCGCCGCCTGCGTGGGCATGACGCCCCGCCCCGAGCGGCGGAACAGGGGCACACCCAGGTATTCCTCCAGCGTGGCGACCTGTCTGCACACTGCGCTCTGGGTGAGCGACAGGTCTTGTGCAGCGAGCGTGAAACTGCTGTGGCGTACGGCCGCCTCGAACACGGTCAGGGTGAGGCTGCTGGGCATCTTGCGGCGCATGGCTGTCTCCTGTGTTGCCCTGCTGCGGATCTGATGGTGACTTGATTCATTCACTAAACGCACAGGTTGCTGAGTATCTATCAATTGTGCCATTGGGAAGAGCTTCCTAGAATTCTTCAACGGTTGCGTAAAACTCACGAACCGATTGACACACATCACCAGAGACAAACCGATGCCCTCAGTTCCCGCCATAGACGTCAGCGTGCGCCCCATGCCCACGGAGATTGCGCAGCGCTACAACAAGCTGCCCGAGTACCGACACATCTTTGACAACATCTTCGGCCGCCCCGGCCTGCTGGAGCGCGGCGTTTCGCTGGAAGACATGGTGGCCGAGATGGACGCCGCCAATGTCCGCCAGATCATGGTGAGCGGTGCCGACTCGCGCCGCGTGAATGGCCTGCTGGTGGAGAACGAATGGGTGGCCGATCTTGCGCGCCGCCTGCCGGGCCGGGTGATTGCCGGTGTGGGCATTGATCCGCTGCGGCCCATCATGGAAGTGCTGCGCGAGATCGAGTCACTGGTGCGCGATCATGGCTTTGCCTTCCTCAAGCTGTTTCCGTACTCGGTGGACCTGCAGCCGCACGACAGGCGCTTCTACCCGATTTATGCCAAGTGCTGTGAGCTGGACATCCCGGTGTGGACGCAGGTGGGCCACACAGCCGGCCTGATGCCCTCCGAGCCGGGCCGGCCGATCCACCTGGACCGGGTCGCGCTGGACTTTCCTGACCTGCGCATCATCGGCGCGCACATAGGCTGGCCATGGGAGCAGGAAATGATCGCCATGGCGCTCAAGCACCCCAACGTGTACATCAGCACCTGCGGCCATGCGCCGGACCATTGGCCCGCTGCATTCACGCAGTTTGCGCTCACGCGTGGCAAGTGCAAGGTGATTTTTGGCAGCAACTGGCCGTACATCCCCTACACCCGGTACTTCAGGAAATTTGACGCGGTGGGCTTCACGCCCGAGGGCGAGCAGCTGTTCCTGCAGGGCAACCTGCTGCGCGTGCTCGGGCCGCGCTTTGCTGCCACCGCATCCACCGCTTCCGACCGCGCGCCGAAGGAAGTCGCATGAAAGTCGAGTTGAAGACGCCTGACGACGCCATCGGCGAGCGCGCCGCGCGCACGGATGTCATTGACGCCCGGCCGCTCATGCAACTCGCTGCGCTGATGGATGCGCCCATCAGCGAACCCAAGGCCGGTGACCCCATTCTCCCCGGCCGCCACTGGCTGTACTTCACCGCGGCCGTGCCGCAGAGCGGCCTCAAGCAGGACGGCATTGCCATCAAGACCGCAGCCGTGCCGGATGTGGAAGGCGGCCGCCGCATGTGGGCGGGTGGGCGCACGGAGTTCCTGCGCCCGCTGACCGTGGGCTCCGCCGTCCGGCGTGAGACGCAAGTGGTCTCCACATCAAAAAAGTCAGGCAAGTCCGGCGATCTGGTGTTCGTGACGGTGCGCCATGAATATGGTGACGCAGGCGGCGTGGCCATCACCGAGGAGCAGGACTTCCTGTACCGCGACCCGGCCAACATCAAGGGCAGCCTGAACATCCATCGCCCGGCGCCGCAGGACGCGCAGTGGACGCAGCATTTCACGCCCAGCCTGGTGATGCTGTTCCGCTACTCGGCCATCACCTTCAACTCGCACCGCATGCACTTTGACCGCGAGTACGCGCGCCAGATGGACGGCTACACCGGTGCCGTTGTCCACGGTCCGCTTCTTGCCACGATGCTCATGGACCAGTGCGCGCGCGAGCAGGGCAGGGCGGTGCGGCGGCTGGCCTACAGGGGCGTGAGCCCGCTGTTCGACGGCGCGCCGGCCGTGCTGTGCGGGCGCATGGAAAGCGCCAACCGCGCCAGGGCCTGGGCCGCTACTGCCGACGGCCGGCTGGCGCTGGAAGCCGGGATCGACTTCGCGGGGGCTGCGTGACATGAGTGGGCCCTACTATTCGCGTTCGCTCGACTTCGAGGCTTTGCTGGCCGAGTTTCCTGTCGGCAAGGAATACATGGACGAGGTGCACCGCATGCCGCAGGACCGCCTGCGCGCCCTGCAGGAAGAGCGATTCCTGTCACAGATGAAGCGCGCCTGGGAGGTGCCGTTCTACCAGCGCCACTGGGGCAGCGCCGGCATGGAGCCGGGCGACATCCGCAGCCTGGCCGACCTGCCGAAGATCCCGCCCTACGATGTGAACCACCTGCGCGAGAGCATCGAGCGCGCTCCCCCCTGGGGCGACTACATCGGCATCGACCCTCACACCAGCCCTGCCATGCCGCTCGTGTTCCAGACCAGCGGCGGCACGACCGGCCTGCCCCGGCCGATGATCTACACGCCGCGCGATCGTGAGGTGATGGCCATCAACAGTGCGCGCCGCCTGTGGATGTGCGGGGTCCGGCCGTATGACATTGCGCAGGTGACCTACTCTCTGGGCCTGTCCAACGCCGGCCTGCTCACGCGGGAGGGTCTGTGGAAGTACACCGGCGCCATACCGGTGATGACAGGCTCGGGCGCCAGCATGCCGACGAAGCGACAGGTGGAGGTCATGAAGGCCTGGAAGGTCAATGTGCTGCTCGGCTTCCCGGCATACCTGCGGCATTTGGCCGAAGTGGCGGAGAAGGAACTGGGCATCAACGTTGCAGACCTTGGCCTGAAGGTGCTGCTCACCCACCTGGGCGTGGACAACCGCGAGGCGCTGGAGGAAACCTGGAACGCGCCGGTGTTTGACAGCTACGGCACCAACGAGTCCGGCAGCATTGCCGCGGACTGCGAGTACCGCGCCGGCATGCACCTCTTCGAGGACTGCTTTGTGGTGGAAGTCAACGACGCGGAAACGCTTGAGCCAAAAGGCGAGGGTGAGCGCGGCACGCTCTTCGTGACCAGCCTGTTCAAGCATGCCGCGCCAGTGATCCGCTTCAACTCCAACGATGTCTCATCGCTCATGCCCGGCACCTGTGCCTGCGGCGGCACGCACCGGCGCCTGTCGCGCATTTTCGGGCGCAGCGACAACATGGTGAAGCTGCGTGGCGTCAACCTGTTCCCCGAGGCCGTGGGCTCTGTGGTGGCCGAGCAGGCGTGGTCCAACGGCGAGTACGTCTGCATCGTGGACCATGCGGGCACCGACAGGCGGGAGGAGATGACGGTGCTCGTGGAAGACACGAGCGCGGCGACGGACCGCATCGCCTTGCAGGCCGGCCTTGACGCCCGCTTCAAGGAAGTGCTTGGCGTCAAGCTGGTGGCCCGCGTGGTCGGCCCCGGCGAGACCGACGAATACACCGGGCTCTCGAAAACCTCGAAGATCAGGCGGCTCATCGACCGCCGCCCCCAAGCAGTTCAGTAACGACATCAACGGCGACAAGCCAAGGAGACAAGCATGAAATTCCATCGAACCCAAATGCGCGGTCAACGGCGGACGCTGCTCGCATCGGCGCTGGCAGCGGCAGTCCTGTCAACTGCCGTCACCTCCGTGAGCCTGCTGGCCGGCGGCAGCGCGATGGCGCAGGGGGCCTACCCGAACAAGCCCATCAGGATCGTCGTGCCCTACCCGGCGGGCGGCTCCACCGACGTGCTGGCGCGCCTGCTGGGCACGCACCTCACCAACGCCTGGGGCCAGCCCGTGGTGGTGGACAACAAGGCAGGCGCGGGCGGCGCCATCGGCTCGGAGTTTGTGGCCCGGGCGCCTGCCGACGGCTACACGGTGTTGATGGCCATCACCGCGATGATCCAGGCGCCCGCCCGTTCAAGGACTTCGTGCCGATCTCGCAAGTCGGCTATTCGCAGACGCTGCTGATGGTGCCCACGACGCTGAAGGCGAACAACATGAAGGAGTTCGTCGCCCTGGCCAAGGGCGGGTCCAAAGGCCTGAGCTTTGCATCGTTTGGCAATGGCACCTCGCCGCATCTTTATGGAGAGCTGCTGAACATGCGGGCCGGTGTGGGCATGGTGCATGTGCCGTACAAGGGCGCCTCGCTGGCGCTGACCGACCTGTCCAGCGGCCA
>CAZFKW010000042.1:0-10135 GCA_964519795.1 uncultured Ramlibacter sp.
GCACCTTGATGGTCTGGTACCAGGCGGGCCTGCCTTGGGCGTTGGTCCTGAGTGTTTCGTGATCGAGGATCGAACGGCCCGCCGCCACGTCCAGATCCTGGGCATGATAGACAGTGGCCAGGTCCCGCGGAAACAGGTCGAAGGCGGTCTTGCCGGCCAGCTGCGTCTCGTCCTGCAGATCGAACCGTGCCAGTGTTGCAAGATTGCCATTCAGGTAGCGGCCATTGAGGTCCTTGGTGTAGATCAGGTCGGGGATGGCATCGATCAGGGTCCGCAGGAAGGCGCGTTCACCCTCCTGTGCCTGGCGCGCGCGTGTCTCCCGCTCCAGTGCACCGTCCAGCGCTGCGATCACCACGCCCACGGCCAGGGTGAGCAGGACGTTGACCAGGGCGAAGTTGAGTGTGAACACTACCCAGCCAAGAAAAGGGTCGGCAATGCCGGGGTGCCCCATATCCCGTGCGGCCTGCCCGGCGGCGCCCACGACCAGCAATGTCAGTGCGCTGAGTGCCGACGCAAAGAGGCCGGGGCGCAGGCCCAGCAGGAGCGTGGCCAGGATCGAGAAGCCGGACAGGAAGATCTGGCTGATCGAGCCGACGGCCATCAGCAGGCCGACGGCAAGGCAATAGGTCATCAGGCAGAAGGCCGCGGCCCGCACCCGCATGGGCCACCGGTTGCCCAGGTAAAGCGCAACAACGGCGGCCAGCACGACAGTGTCCAGCACGACCAGCCCGAACAGCCCCGCACGCCAGCCTGCAATGACGCTGGGCACGAAAACAGCAGCGCCAAGCACCACGGCGACCCGCAGGGTGAGATCGAGCAGCTTTTGCCGCCATTGTGCCGGGTCGGCCGCCAGGTCCAGGGTAAACAGCGGTTTCAGATTCATGGGCCGAGGCAGGAAGATGGGGAAAAAGCCTGTCAGCAGGAATTGCTCCAGGCAGCAATAGTATGAGGGACATGCCAGGGGCCGCAACAGCAAATCACATCGGCCCCTGCTGCAACTGGCGCACGCCTATCCCAACTGCCTGCCCAGGAATCCCAGCACCCGCGGGTCCCGGAAGTAATTCGTGTGGTGCACCGTCGCGCTGGTCCCGAGGTCCAGGAACGTGGTGATGCGTCCTCTCTCACCCAGCTGCGACATGGCCTGCACATCCACCACCAGGTCGTTCGGCCCGTCAAAGATCATGTCGGCGCCGGCGTACTTGAACTGGTCGCCGATGTGGGTGAACCGCTTCCAGAACTTCCAGCCTTCCAGGCTTTCATCGGGCTGGAAGTACACGCCCACGCCGGCGAGCGTGGGTCGCGTCTGCCACTCGTTGCGAAAGAGCTGCTGCACTTCCAGGTTGTTCGACGTCCTCTGTTGCGTGGCCAGGCCCGGCACCAGGGACACGGCTGCGTCGATCAGCGGCAGGCTGCTGCCCAGGTTCAGTGTCTTGCCGAAGATGCGGGCCAGGCCCGCAGCCCCTGCGGCAAGGGTAAATACCGGGCCTGCCGCGCTGGCAGTAGCCGCTGCCGCGTCGGCAAAGTTGGCAAACAGGTCCAGTGCTGCGCGCAGTCTGGCCGGTGATGCCAGGCTGGTGCCGGTCAGCGGTGAGCCGACGAATACGACCCGCTCGATGGGCAGTGCACGAAGCCGCAGCAGCCATGACACGACGAGACCGCCGCGGCTGTGGCAGACGACGTCGATGGGGCCGTCAATGCCCTCCAGCGCCTGCATCAGGTCCACCGCGTTGGACCAGGCACCCACCGACAGGGTGGGGTGGTCAAAGGTCAGGATGGCGCTGTAGCGTGCTTCCCATTCGGCGATGAGGGCTGCGCCCTGTGGCGTGGCGCGCAGCTCGTCGATGTACATGTCGCCCTTGCTGAAGGTGCCATGCACCAGCAGCAGTACGCGCCCCTGCCTGGGCGGGTGTGCGGAGGGTGGCGCCATGGGTTGCACCGCGCCGCCCACCCACTGCCGCAGTCCGCGCGCAGGTGTCAGCCTGAAGTCCAGCGTCTGCAACGCGCGGGTGATGTCATTGGCCCCCAGGTCATGAAACCGGAACTGCTGCACCACGCTGCCCGGCTCCACATGCGCCGATCGCCAGGCGCGGCGGCCTCCCTGGAGCCTGCCGCGTGGGGCGCTGTAGTTCCAGCGCAGCACGCCGTCGGCATCGCGCACCAGCTGCAGCGTCGCGCGCCGGTCAAACTCCTCGGGCGAAAAAGTCCGGCGGCGCCGGCGGCCCATCGGCACTGCGGCCGGGGGCAGCGACGGCTGGCCAAGGTTCAGTTCATCTTCAACCTTGTCCCAGAGCGCATGGGCGTTCATGCTGCGCCCTCCACAATCGGCAGCGGCGTGACGCCGGCCTGGCGGGCCCGCACGATGTCGAGCATGGAGTGGAAGTCATCGGCGCTCGACAGCGCCTCGACCCCGGACTCTATGGCCTCCACAAAGCCGCAGTTCTCGGTCAGCCGCACGGTCTCCAGCGGCACGAGCTGGCGCGTGCGGATGCGCCAGGCCAGCTCCTTGTGGGCATCCGGCCCAAGTGTCTGCCAGGGGTGTTTCTGGATGTCGGACGAGGTGGCGCGGCGCGCGCTGATTGCCACGGTGGAGTCCTCGCCGCCGGGGTAGGTGCCGGCGTTGAAGTCCGCATGGAATTTGCTGTGGCGCCAGTAGCCGGGCAGGGCATGGCCATGCAGCAGGAAGATCACAGGGTAGATGTCCACCAGTTCCAGGCAGGCTGCGTAGAGCAGCGCCAGGTCGACACAGGTGCCGGCGGCGTTGCGCCGCACCGTGCTGGGCGTGCGCAGGCGCTGTGAATCCAGCTCGGCGCTGTAGGCAGGCGGCGGGTTGATGTAACCCAGCTGCCAGTCGTGCAGCAGCGTGGCCCACAGCGCCTGGGCCTGCAGGTCCACTTCGGCCATCTGCTCTTCCACGGGCGGGTCTTCATCAGGCGCGGCCTGGTAGCCTTCAAAGCCGGCCGTGGGGTCGTCGCGCAGCACGCGCACATAGCGCTGGGCCTGCTGCACCGCGCCCATTACCATGGCATCGCGTGGCAGCACGAAGGAGGGCAGCCACTGCCCGTCGTGTTCGTTGTCGCGCCACTGGTCCACCGGCAGCAGGCGCACGCGGTGGCTGTCGCGCCGCAGCACCCTGCCGTTGTGGGCCAGTTGCACCACCACGCTGCTGTTCACCGCCTCGCGCACCGAGCGCACCAGCGTGGCAGTCAGCGGCACGTGGATCTCGTCGGCCAGGCTCCAGCGGTCTTCATCGGCCACGGCAAAGCATTTGCTGTAGACGGCCTTCTCGGTACCCAGGTGCACCTCCACGTCCACAGAGATCATGTCGCCGGTCTTGGCATCGTTGCGCTCGACTACAAAGCTCTCGAACAGGCCGCCCTTGCCGGTGTTGTGCAGCACGGCATAGTTGATGGCGGCGAGCGGCCTGGCGTTGAGCGTGGGCGGGTCCTTGCCTTCGCGCGGCAGGCCGGCTGCGCCTGTGACGGCTTTGCCTGTGGCGGCAAGGTCGAAGGCTGCCCACAGTGCTATGCCTGTCACGCGCCGGGCGCGGGGCTGGTGCCGCGCGGTGGCCCAGGTGCGCTGGAATGCGGCTGACAGTCCGGCTGGCTGGCCCAGGAGTTCGCTGTAGAGCAGCTCGAAGAAATAGTCGCCAAAGCTGCTGTCAAAGTCGCCCTGGAAGCCTACCGCTGCAGATGCTGCACCCAGGCCCACCAGCAGCGCAGCGGTACGCGCCGCAGAGCTGGCCACGCTCACGCCGGCCAGGAACGGGTGGTGTCCCGACGCCCCCAGCGACTCTGCCAGGTCCAGTGCCGTGACCACGCAGGGCCGGCCGTTGGGGCTGGTCATCAGGTAACCGTCCTGCAGCACGCGCTCGTCCTGCAACAGCCGGGCCAGCGAGCGCGCCACGAGGTTGTACCTGTCCGCCTTCCCGCTGTCCGGCAGCAGCGGCTGGGGCACGTCGATGAGTGTTTGTGGCCCGGCCAGCTCGCGCAGCGCGGCAAGGCCCTGCACATTGTCAATGCCGCTCAGGTGCAGGATGCCGGGCTTCCATTCGGCCACCTCGGCCACCAGGGTGTCGAGCATGGGGTTCTTCAGAACGCGGATCTCCGCCTTGCCTTCAAGCACGCGCGCCAGCCTGCGGCGCTCACCGTCAAAGTCCCAGCCGTCGGCAAGGCGGCCCGGCGCGCTTTGCACATACAGCACCCTGGCGCCGGGGCCGATCTTCTCGCGCACGGGCCTGACGGCGCGGGTGGCCTGCCGCAGTTCGCGCATCACGGCAAAACGCGCATCGACCCGGCTGCGCATCGGGCGCGTGGCGGCGGAGATGACGTACTCCCACGGAAAGATCCGCCCGGCCCAGCCCGTATCTTCCTTCACCCAAGGCATCCGCACGATGACCTGCTCTGCCCTGGCAATGCGCTGGATGTCAGCGTCTCCCAGGCCAAAGCCCTGCAGCGTGGCCAGGGCTTCCAGCTCGTGCCTGCTGCGTGCGTCGGGGTTGTCGGCCCATCGCTCCCGTGTGCGCAGCACATAGCTCCAGCGCATGGCCTGCTGCGCGAGCGATTTGGGCTGCACGCCCTGGGGTGGCCTGGCTCCCAGCGCCATGGCGTGACCGCCCGCGTGGAGGGTGATGTGGCTCAGCTCCTCGTGAGGGGCGGCGGTAGAGACCATGGAAACCTCGCGTTCTCCAGGTTGATGCACTGTCCCTGGCATTGTGGGCCAAGGCGCCACGGAACGCATCAGGAAAATCGGGAAGGCCCCCCGGCCAGACGCTGCTGCCGCTACTCCCGTGCAGGCATGCCCGGCACGGCCCCGTTGCGCTGCTCCGAGCGCAGGAAGTCAAAGTCCACACCCTTGTCCGCCTGCGTAACCGTCTCCAGGAACAGCTTGCGGTAGCCACGCGCGGCGGTGGGTGGTGTGACGGCGTTCTCGCGAGCGCGCCGCGCCAGTTCTTCATCTGGCACCAGCAGGCTGATCTCGCGGCGGCTCACGCTCAGGCGGATGCGGTCGCCATTGCGCACATGGGCCAATGGACCGCCCACGGCTGACTCGGGCGTGACGTGCAGCACGATGGTGCCAAAGGCCGTGCCGCTCATGCGGCCGTCGGAGATCCGCACCATGTCCTTCACACCGGCGCGCGCCAGCTTGAGCGGTATGGGCATGTAGCCGGCTTCGGGCATGCCGGGTGCGCCTTTGGGGCCGATGTTCTTCAGCACCAGCACGTCGCCGGCCGTCACGTCCAGGTCGTCACTGTCGATGCGCCTGGCCAGGTCCTGCGAGTTTTCAAAGACAACAGCGCGGCCTTCATGCTCCATGAGCTGCGGGTCGGCCGCAGACTGCTTGATGATGGCGCATCCCGGCGCAAGGTTGCCGGACAGCACCGCAAGGCCACCTTGCGGATAGATCGGGTTGTCCATGCCGCGCACGACATCCTGCGCGAAGCCGGGGCCGGCGCTATCAAGCTCTTCACCGAGCGTGCGGCCCGTGACGGTCAGCGCATCGAGCCTGAGCAGCGGCCTGAGCGCGCGCAGCAGCGTGGCCATGCCCCCGGCATTGTGGAAGTCCTCCATGTAGTGCCGGCCCGAGGGTTTGAGGTCCAGCAGAACCGGCGTGTCGCGGCCCATGCGGTCCAGTGCCTGCAGGTCAATGTCCAGGCCCATGCGGCCGGCAATGGCCGCCAGGTGCACGATGCCGTTGGTGGAGCCACCAATGGCCAGCAGGACGCGCATGGCATTCTCGAAGGCAGCAGGCGTGAGGATTTTGTCGATGGTCAGGCCGTCCCGGGCCATCTGCACGGCACGCGCGCCGGTCTCTTCGGCCACGCGGATGCGGTCGGCCGTCACGGCCGGGGGCGACGCACCACCTGGCACCGTTATGCCCAATGCCTCGGCAAGGCAGGCCATGGTGCTGGCCGTGCCCATGACCGAGCAGGTGCCCACGCTGGCCACCAGCTGGTTGTTCACATCGGCGATTTCTTCTTCGTCGATCTCCTGCGCGCGGAACTTTCCCCAGTAGCGGCGGCAGTCGGTGCAGGCGCCCACGCGTTCCCCGCGATGCGAGCCGGTCAACATGGACCCTGTGATGAGCTGGATGGCCGGAATGCCTGCAGACGCCGCCCCCATGAGCTGGGCCGGTACCGTCTTGTCGCAGCCGCCGATGAGCACCACCGCATCCATGGGCTGCGCGCGGATCATCTCCTCGGTGTCCATCGACATGAGGTTGCGCAGGTACATGCTGGTGGGTGCGGCAAAGCTCTCGTGCACCGAGATGGTCGGGAAGTCCATGGGCAGGCCGCCCGCCAGCATGATGCCGCGCTTCACGGCCTCGATCAGCTGCGTTGCATTGCCATGGCAAGGGTTGTAGGCGCTGCCGGTGTTGGCAATGCCGACCACCGGCCGGTCCAGCGCTGCATCGGTATAGCCGGCGCCCTTGATGAACGCCTTGCGCAGGAACAGCGAGAAGCCGCTGTCGCCGTAGCTGGTGAGGCCTTTTCGCAACCCGGTTGGCAGGCCCACAGGCGCCTTCGTGTCTGGTAGTGCTTCGGCAGGTTTGCTGTCTGGACGCAGGTCTTGTGTCATGGGTCGCCTTGGTTTGTAACGCCGGGGGGCCGGATTGGGCTCATTCTCCATGACCACGCGATGATGGCTACCGGTGTTTGCACGCGGGCGAGGTTCGATGATCTGGCAATACATCTCGCAAAAAATCTGGCGAAAACCGGCATTTCACCAATGAAAAGGCGAGGCATACAATCTCGCAGATGAATTCGAAAGTCATTGCGCACTACGACTCGCCGCATCAATTCGAGCCGCTGTTGCCTTCTGCAGCCAGGCTCGGGCCGCTGCTGGAGAAAGCGGGGGACCTCAGCCGTGCAGCCGTTGCTCTGGGCAGCTCCACCAGGGTGCGTGTCGAGCTGCGGAAGTTGCTTCGCTCGATGAACTCGTACTACACGAACAAGCTGGAAGGTGAACATACCCGGCCAATCGATATCGAATACGCCCTGCAGGCACGGTATTCCACCAATGCCGACCTTGCGCGGCGCCAGCATCTTGCCATCGCCCACATCGAAACGGAAGCGTATTGCGAAGCGGCCATCGACCAGCGGGCGCAGGCGGGTGAGAACCTGCTCCCGGCGCTCTACTCATTGCAGAGCATGCAATGGCTTCACCGCAAACTGTTTGACGGGCTCGATGAAAAGACCCGCCAGCTTGACAGCAAGACGACCCTGGTCCCCGGCGAGCTGCGGACGCGCCAGGTCGCTGTCGGCATTCATGAAGCGCCACTGGCCGCTGCGCTTCCAGCCTTTCTTGGGCGCTGGGGGCAAGTCTACGGACAGGCGCGCCGCGGCGAACTGGCCATCGTTGCTGCGGCTGCGGCACATCACCGGCTGGCATGGATCCACCCATTCCTGGACGGCAACGGCCGGGTGGCGCGCCTGCACACCCATCTGCTCCTGCACGCCATGGGCCTGACGCAGGGCTTGTGGTCCCCGTTGCGCGGGTTCGCCCGCACGGAGCAGTCATACAGGAGCCTGCTGCGGGCTGCCGACGAGCATCGCAGGGGCAACTACGACGGTCGCGGCAACCTGACCGAGCAGGGACTTGTCAACTGGATCGATTACACGCTTGGCGTCTGCCTTGACCAGGTGGCTTTCATGGCGCGGCAACTCGACATTGGGGACATGCGCGGGCGCATCGAGGTCGCGCTGCTGCATGACGCGCGGCGGCCGGACAGCGGGATTCGCGCCGAGGCGCTGGTACCGTTGCATTATCTTTTCGCAGCCGAAGTGGAAATGCCCCGGCGGGACTTCAAGAAAATGACGGGCCTGGGCGACCGGCTGGCCACCGATCTCCTGTCCTCGTTACTGCGCAGCGGTTACCTGCGGACAGCGGGCGCCTACGGCCCGGTGAGCTTTGCCATTCCGCGTCATGCCCTTCGCCACTATTTTCCCAACCTGTGGCCCGAGGCGGAGGCTGACCCGGGAATGCTCGAAGCTGCGCGTGCCACTGCTCTTCCAGCCAGCTCCCCGAAGGACGCCTGACGCAGGCATCAGCAAGTCGTGTGCGCCCGCGTAGCGCGCAGCGCCACCCGCGCCATCACAAACGCCGCCACCGCGCTGCCCGCGATTCCCGCCAGCATCGGCCGGGCAGTGCCGTCGGCAAACACACCTGTGATGCCCATGACGGCGGCGCCGGTCACAAACTGCAGCGTGCCCATCAGGGCCGATGCCGTGCCGGCAATCGTGCCGTGCTCCTCAAGCGCCAGCACGGCGGCGGTGGGCACCACGATGCCGAGGAAACCGTAGCCCGTGAACAGCAGGCCCAGCATCAGTGCCAGGTTATCCACCCCTGCCAGGTTCAGCGCGAAGAGCAGCGCCATGACCGATGCGTTGCCCACCACGGCCACCCGGACGATGGGCACCAGGCCGTAACGGCTGCCCAGTTTCGAGGTGAACTGCGACACGCCGATGAAGGCCGCCGCATTGGCAGCAAAGGCAATGCTGTACTGCCGGGGCGTCAGGCCGTAGTGGTCGATCAGCACGAAGGATGAATTGGCCAGGTAGGCAAAGAAGCTCGCCATCCCGAATGCGCCGATGAACACCAGGCCCAGGTAATGCCGGTCGCGCAGCAACAGGCCGTAGGCTGTCAGCGCGCTGCCGAAGCTGCTGTCCACGCGCTGCTCGGGCGGCCGGGTCTCGGGCAGGCTGGTCGCCAGCAGCGCCAGGCCCAGGATGGCGGCTACCGTCACGGCCCAGAACACGCTGCGCCAGCCAAAGGCTTCAATCAGGATGCTGCCTACAAGCGGCGCCAGGATGGGCGACACGCTGAACACCAGCATCAGCAGCGCCATCAGTTTTGCCGCGTCAACGCCGGTATGCATGTCCCGCACCACGGCGCGTGGCACGACCATGCCTGCGCACGCGCCCAGTCCCTGGATGAAGCGCAGCACCACGAGAGTCTGGATGTCCGGTGCCAGTGCGCAGCCCACACTGCCCACACCAAACAGCGCCAGGCCAAAGTAGAGGGGAGGCTTGCGGCCCACCATGTCGGACACCGGGCCGTAGATGATCTGCCCCACGCCAAGCGAGATGAAGAACGCCATCAGGCTGGCCTGCACGGCCGTCATGGATGCGCCCAGGCTCTGCCCGATGGTCGGCAGCGCCGGCAGGTACATGTCGATGGCGAACGGCCCGATGGCCGAGAGCAGGCCGAGCACAAGCGCGGTCCCGAAAAAATGCGGTTTCAAGTGAGCCCCGGGTAAACCCGGACTTTACCTCAGCCGGAGGGTGCCGGCAGTCGAATGTGCGGTCAATGCTGCTTCAGGTGGCCGTGGATGTCGGCCGCCATGACGCCGACGGTTGCGATGGCGGCGCGCAACTGCTCGGGGGTGCAAAAGAACTGGCTGCACCAGTAGTCGCGCTCCCAGTCTTCATTCAATTGCACGCGCAGGAGATCGTCCGGCACGCGGTCCCCGGGTTCATCACCGATGCCGGTCATGCCGACGTAACCTGCTGGTTGGCCGGGCGCTGGTGGGGCCGGCCGAAGTCTACCCGTGCGGGTATCTCGAGGTCATATTCATTGGCGACCTCTTCTATGACTGACGAGAACACCCCCAGGCAGTCCCAGGGTCCCTCCCACGCCAGTGCTGCCGCGAGCATGGGTGTGGAGCCCGGCTGCGGGTCAGGGAAGTGCATGCCTTCCAGGTACATGGGGTGGCGGCGAAGCCGCTCGTTGAGCTCGGCCATGTAGTCTGCGATGGACAGGGATGGCTTGCCAGATCGGCTGTGCACAGGGCGGTGGCTTGCGCCCCGGTTCATGACCGGCGGACGCGTGGTGCCGAGGTGGCTGCGGTGCAGGGAGGCGGCTGGATTCATGGTGGGGTCTTTCACAGCGTTATGGAGGGCACCAAGGAATGGCACATGCCCAAGGGCCTGGCTGACATCCCGTTTGGCCTGAGCCTGTCGAAGGGCTCAGCCCGAATGGGGTTTGGAGGGACAGGTTTCAAACGCAACGGCCATTCGCGCTATGGACATGTTCAAGCCGTTGGCGCGCCGCGTGGTTAAGAAAAATGCGGCTTTGTGTGTAGGCGTTTGTCCTACGCAGGGCCATGCCCTTGTAAGACGCATCCTGCTTACGCATGT
>CAZFKW010000042.1:10145-11494 GCA_964519795.1 uncultured Ramlibacter sp.
GGCCGGGTTGAGCGAACAATAGCGACATCAACAAGAAGGAGTACCCATCATGGATACCAGCAACCAGCACCCGATGTCCCAACCCGGCATCCAGCCCTCTTTTGGCGACAAGCTTCGCCACAGCAAGGCCCTGATCCCCACGCTCGCCGTCATGGCTGTGGCTGTGGCAGCACTGGCGACCACCCTGGTGGTCAGCAACAGCAATGCCAGGGACGGCCAGAATGATGTGCCTGTTGCAAGCACCGTCGTTCCGGTGCAGCAGGCTCCCGTGCAAGCTCCCGTTGCAGCCCGCGCGCCTGTCAAAGCGCCTGCTGTCGTGGCGCCGCGCCCGCCGGTGCAGGTCGCGCAGGTCTGCCAGAACTGCGGCGTGGTTGAATCATCCGTCGCTGTGGAGCGCCAGGGCCAGGTCAACGGCATCGGTAACACAGAGATCGGCCTGGGCACGGTCGCAGGCGGCGTGATCGGCGGCATTCTGGGCAACCAGGTGGGCGGCGGCAGCGGCAAGACTGCAGCCACGGTATTGGGCGCCGCAGGCGGTGCCTATGCCGGCAACCGCGTCGAGAAGAACATGAAGAAGGTCACCGTGTACCAGGTGCGCGTGCGCATGAATGACGGCAGCTACCGCACGATTGAACAGGGCAGCCCGGTTGCCAGTGGCTCACGGGTTGTGGTGGAAGGCAATTCCGTCCGCGTGACTGGCTGATCCGCAAAGGGCAAGTCGCAACCGGGCGCCATTGCGTCGCCTGCGTTGCGGTCTCCAGCGCGCCATGGTTCATCCATGTGCGCGCCTTTTTTTGCTGCGGCGGCCTGCGGATGTTTGTGCCGGTGCCTCAGTCGTTGGCGACCTTCAGCACCAGCTTGCCGAAATTGGCGCCCGAGAACAGCTTGCCCAGCGTTTCAGGGAAGGTGTCCAGGCCCTCGACCACATCCTCGCGGCTCTTCATGCGCCCGTCTTTAAGGTAGCCGGCCAGCTCGGCGATGGCGACAGGGTAGCGGTCCGCATAGTCGAACACGACCATGCCTTCCATGCGCGCGCGATTGACCAGCAGGGACAGGTAGTTCTTCGGGCCCTGCACCGGCGTGGTGTTGTTGTACTGGCTGATGGCGCCGCAGATGATGATGCGGGCGCCGCGGCCGATGCGGGCCAGCACATCGTCAAGAATCTCGCCGCCCACGTTGTCGAAGTAGATGTCCACACCCTTGGGGCAATGCTCCTTGAGGCCGGCCCTGACGTTGCCGGCCTTGTAGTCGATGCAGGCGTCAAAGCCCAGCTCGTTGACGACCCAGTCGCATTTGGCCCGGCCGCCGGCAATGCCTACCACGCGGCAGCCCTTGATGCGGGCAAGCTG
>CAZFKW010000042.1:11504-14991 GCA_964519795.1 uncultured Ramlibacter sp.
CGGTGTCGCCGGGCTTGGGCTGGCCCACGTCCATCAGCCCGAAGTAGCCGGTCATCCCTGGCATGCCCAGCACGTTGAGCCACTGGTTGACCGTGCCCATGCGCAGGTCGATCTTTGCGACGCCATTTCGCTTGACCTGGTCTTCGGGAATGAGCATGTACTCCTGAACGCCCAGGCTGCCCGACACAATGTCGCCGGCTGCGAACCTGGGGTTCTTCGACGCAATGACCTTGCCCACACCACCGGCGCGCATCACCTCGCCGATGCCCACGGGCGGGATGTAGCTCTTGCCTTCATTCATCCAGCCGCGCATGGCCGGGTCCAGCGAGAGCGACAGCGTCTTGACCAGCACACCGCCTTCGGCCGGTTCGGCCACCGGCTCGGTAGTGAAGCTCCAGTTCTCGCGCGTGGTCATGCCCACAGGGCGTGCGGCCAGGCGGACCTGGTGGTTGGTAAGGTTTGCAATCACGGACATGGGGTCTCCTGGAAGTCGCGGGTTCAACATAGGTGGATGGTACCCACCTGCAGCCAGGGCGCGGGTATCGCAGGCGACACGGCCGTCCAGTGGGCAATCCAGTGTTAACTCACGAACAGTTTCCCCGATTCACTGCCGTTATGCTCGGAGCCTGTATGTGTCAGTAGTGCGCAGACATCATTCGCCACACCAGTGCAACAGTCGCAGCCATGTGCTGTAATGTTTTTGGTGTCCGTTCGACCAACCCTGAACTGAAACATATCACGTGGCAGCTTCACTTCAACAGACCGGCCTGTCTGCGGCACGCGCCCTCATCGCGCAGCGGTTCGCGCAGGTCCGCGACCACAGCGCTGCGCTGGCCGCGCCATTGTCGGCAGAAGACCAGTGCATCCAGTCCATGCCCGACGCCAGCCCCACCAAGTGGCACATGGCGCACACCACCTGGTTCTTCGAGGCGGTGGTGCTGCGTGAGCATGCGGCAGGCTACCAGCCGTTTGACGAACATTATTTCTACCTGTTCAACTCCTACTACGAGTCCCTTGGCCCGCGCCACCCGCGGCCGCAGCGCGGGCTGTTGAGCCGGCCATCGGTGGACGAGGTGCGTGCTTACCGCGCACATGTCGATGGCGCTTTGCAGCGCTTCATTGCGCAGTGCCCGGATGACGCGTGGGCGAGGGCCCTGCCGCTCATCACCCTCGGCCTGCACCACGAGCAGCAGCACCAGGAGCTGTTGATCACCGACATCCTGCATGCGCTCTCCTGCAACCCCATGCTCCCGGCGTACCGGGCTGCAGAAGCGCCGGCACTCCGGCTGGCAGCCGCAGCGCCGCAGCAGCACTGGGTCAACCTGCCCGGCGGTACGCTGCAGGTGGGGCATGACACCAATGAGTTTGCATTTGACAACGAGACACCGCGCCACAGCGTGCTTCTGGCGCCTTACCAGCTGGGCGACAGGCTGGTGAACTGCGGCGAGTATGCGCAGTTCATTGCCGACGGCGGCTACCAGCGCGCGCAGTTCTGGCTGTCTGACGGCTGGGCAGCCGTGCAGGCCAACCGCTGGGAGGCGCCTGCGTACTGGCTCGCACCGGGCGACCCGCGCGCGCCGTCTGCAAACTGGCAGGTGTACGGCCTCGACGGCGTCCGCACGCTTGACCCGTCTGCGCCCGTGAGCCAGCTGAGCTTCTACGAGGCCGCCGCCTATGCTGAATGGGCCGGCGCGCGCCTGCCCACCGAGTTTGAATGGGAGGCCGCTGTTGGCGCGCCAGGCATTTCCCAGATGACGGGCCATGTGTGGCAGTGGACGCGCTCCTCGTATGACCCTTACCCCGGTTTCCGGCCCATGGCTGGCGCCGTCAGCGAATACAACGGCAAGTTCATGGTGGGCCAGCTGGTGCTGCGAGGCAGCAGCGTGGCAACGCCTGCAGGCCATGCGAGGCCGACCTACCGCAATTTCTTCCCGCCGGCCGCGCGCTGGCAGTTCTCCGGACTCCGACTCGCGAGGGACCTATGACACCAGCAGTTTCACTCAGGGTCGTGCGCAACGACAATGCCGATGATGCCCAGGGCGAGTTTGCCCGCGACATGTTGCAGGCGCTCGGCCGCCACCCGCGCGAGATATCGCCCAAGTACTTCTATGACGCGCAGGGCTCGGCACTTTTCGACAGCATCTGCGAACTGCCAGAGTACTACCCCACACGCACGGAAATCGGCATCCTGCAGAACAACGCGGCGGCCATCGCGAACCAGATGGGGCGCCATGCGGAGATCGTCGAGTTCGGCGCGGGCTCGTTGCGCAAGGTGCGCCTGCTGCTCGACGCTGCCCAATCGCCCTCGCGCTATGTCCCCATCGACATATCCGGCGAGCACATGACGCAGGCCGCTGCGGCGCTCATGGCTGACTACCCGGGCCTGCAGGTAGCCCCCGTGGTGGCTGACTACACGCAGGCCCTGACGCTGCCACCGCCGCTTCAGGGTGCAGGCCGCCGCATCGGCTTCTTCCCGGGCTCGACCATCGGCAATTTCACCCCCGACGAAGCGGTGCGCTTCCTGCGCACGGCGGCGCGCGTGTTGCGCGGTGGCGCGCTGTTGCTGGGCGCCGACCTCATCAAGGACCCGGCCGTCCTGCATGCCGCCTACAACGACAGCCAGGGCGTGACAGCTGCCTTCAACCTGAACCTGCTGGTGCGCGCCAACCGCGAGCTCAGCGCAGACTTTGACCTCAGCCGGTTTGCCCACAGCGCCTTCTACAACGCGCCGCAGCGCCGCATCGAGATGCACCTGCTGAGCCTCAGGCGCCAGCGCGTCTCGCTGCTGGGCAGGCACTTCGACCTTGAGGAGGGCGAGACCATCCACACCGAGAACTCGCACAAGTTCACCATTGACAGCCTGCGCGCCCTGGCACGCAGCGCCGGCTTCATGCCTGGTCCGGTATGGACGGATGCCGACCGCCGCTTCAGCCTGCACTGGCTTGAAGCACCCAGGCCTTGACCGGCCCTTCAGCAACACAACCGGAACCCATGACATGAAAGCAACCTGGAACGACACCGTCATTGCCGAGAGCGACGACACCGTGGTGGTGGAGGGCAACCACTACTTTCCCGAGTCTTCGCTGAAGAAGGAATTCGTCACCTTCAGCAACCACAAGACCACCTGCGCCTGGAAAGGTCAGGCCAGCTACTACTCGCTCCTCGTCAACGGCGAGCTGAACCCTGATGCAGTCTGGTACTACCAGGACCCGAAGCCCGAAGCCAGCATGGTGAAGGATCGCGTGGCGTTCTGGAAGGGCGTCAAAGTAGCTGCCTGAGGGTGGGGCGGCGCGCCTGCTCAAGTGCAGCGCCTGCGGCGCTGTGAGCTACGAACCCGCGCGTTGCGCGGGTTTTTCCGTCCCGTACCTCGCGCAAGGCTGCGTCGGGGTCCGCTAGCAGAGGCTGTCTTCCTGCACCGGGAGACGCAACACCCCATCTCGCGGTGAGCGGTGTGTGCGCCGGGCCGGCCGTGGAGGCACCGCCGAGC
>CAZFKW010000043.1:0-9108 GCA_964519795.1 uncultured Ramlibacter sp.
CCGCACGCACCACCCCCGCCGTTGCCTCGGGGCGCAGCGTCAGCTGTTCACCGTTGAGCCGGTCCTCGAAGGAGTACATCTCCTTCTCGACGATGTCGGTGACTTCGCCCAGGCCGCGCACGAACAGTGGCGTGTGCTCCACGATCGGGGTGCGGATGTTGCGGTAGGCATGGCGCGCCATCAATGAGCGTACCTTGTCCTCGAGCCACTCCCAGCGCGCCGAATCCGGCGGCAGGATGTCGTTCATGCCCTTGACCGCAGTCAGTTTCTCCGTTTTCACGGCACTCGGTTTTTCAGCCATGGGATGCGTCAGGCGGTTTCGGCAACGTGCTCGCTGCCAAAGCGCTTTTCAATGTAGTTTTCAACAAGCTGGTGGAATTCATTGGCGATGTTGTCGCCGCGCAGGGTGAGGGCTTTCTCGCCGTCGATGTACACCGGCGCGGCCGGGGCCTCGCCCGTGCCCGGCAGGCTGATGCCGATGTCGGCATGCTTGCTCTCGCCGGGGCCGTTGACGATGCAGCCCATCACTGCAACTTTCATCTTCTCGACGCCGGGGTATTTCTTGCGCCACACCGGCATCTGCGCCCGCAGGTAGTCATCAATCTGCTTGGCCAGCTCCTGAAAAGTGGTGCTGGTGGTGCGGCCGCAGCCCGGGCAGGCGGTGACGCTGGGCACAAAGCTGCGCAGGCCAAGCGCCTGGAGGACTTCGGAGGCAATCACCACTTCCTGGGTGCGCGCCTCGCCGGGCTGCGGTGTCAGCGACACACGGATGGTGTCGCCAATGCCTTCCTGCAACAGGATGGACAGCGCGGTGGCGGATGCGACAGTTCCCTTGGTGCCCATCCCGGCTTCAGTCAGGCCCAGGTGCAGGGCATAGTCACAACGCTTTGCCAGTTCCCGGTACACCGAGATCAGGTCCTGCACGCCGCTGACCTTGCAGGACAGCATGATCTGCCCGGCATCAAGGCCGAGTTCGGTCGCGCGCCTGGCGGAATCAAGCGCGGAGGTGACCAGTGCCTCGTACATCACCTGCTTTGCATCCCAGGGTTCGGGCCGCTGGCTGTTGGTGTCCATCAGGCTGGCCAGCAGTTCCTGATCCAGGCTGCCCCAGTTCACGCCGATGCGAACGGGCTTGCCCCATTTGACGGCCGCCTCGATCATCTGGCTGAACTGGCGGTCGTGCTTGTCGCCCTTGCCCACATTGCCGGGGTTGATGCGGTACTTGGACAGCGCCTGGGCGCAGGCCGGGTAGTCGGTCAGCAAGCGGTGGCCGTTGTAATGGAAGTCGCCGATCAGCGGGACGTGGATGCCCATCCGGTCAAGCTGCTCGCGGATGTAGGGCACGGCGGCCGCCGCCTCCGGCGTATTCACCGTGATGCGCACCAACTCGGAGCCGGCGATTGCGAGCTCCTTGACCTGGATGGCCGTGCCAATGGCGTCCACCGTGTCGGTGTTCGTCATGGACTGCACACGCACCGGCGCGTCCCCGCCCACGGTGACGATACGCGACCCCCAGACAACCTTCGCCTGGCGCGAGCGGCGTGGCCTGGGCGCCGCAGACTCGATGGGAACGGGGTTGCAGTCCGTCACTACTTCACCTCAAAACGCGCGACGTTGTCACGCGACAGCGGCGCCAGGTCAAGCGGCTTGCCGCGAACCTGCACCTCAGTTGAATCAGCCCGGCCGACCACGACCGACAGCGGCAATGCGCCTGTGGCGCCTGTGGCCTCACCGGCCGCCAATATCCTGCGCAGGACTACCGCACCACGGGCATCCGTGACCTCGACCCAGGACTCGACCCTGGCCTTGAAAACCACGATGCCTGCGGCAGTTCCGGCAGATGCAGCCGATGCCGCCCCGGGAGAAATGACGAGAGTGGGGCTGGCAACCGCCGGAGTGGAGATCGACGCGGAGGGCGCGAGCGCAACCGAAGCAGCCGCCGCCGACAACTCTGCGGCAGGGGCCGCAGCCGCCGCCTGGCCCGTTGCGGATGCTTCGCCGCCAGCAGGCACCGGCGTTTCACCCTGGGCCATGGGGCTTGCAGTCGAATCCTGCACTGCCGTACCGTTCACCGGCGCGCCAGGAGGCGGCATCACTGCGGCCTCGGGCACGCCAGCATTCATGTCTACCTGCGTCCGGATATCAGGCAGAAAAATCAGTACCAGCGCACCCATCAGCAGTGCAAGCACTGCCAATACCGCAGGCCGCGTGACCTGGTCCCACATGGAAGGCCCCGGTCCGTCGCTGGGCGCCCTGAATGGGGTGTTGATACCGGACGTGGTGGGGGCGAGCCGGGGGGCTGACGTGTGGGGAAGTTTGGCCAGGATGGGAGCCGGGTCCACCTTCAGCGTGCGACAGACGCTCGATGCCAATGCCCGCACAAACACGGCGTCCGGCAGCAGGTCGAAGTGGTCGGCCTCCAGGGCTTCAAGCTTCTTGACAGGCACCTTGAGCGACACCGCCAGCGCAGCAATATGCAGGCCCGAAGCTTCGCGCGCCTGACGCAGCAGTCCCCCGGCAGTAGCCGCGGGCGCATCCGCTGCAGCCTCCTGCCCCGGCTCACGGCCCAACTCACTCATTGAACGCCCCCCGGTCATAGGCAGCCATTTCCTTTGACTGCGGAAAGCGCCTCCTGAGCTGGTCTACCAATTGAAGCATCGCCACCCGGTCATCCATGCGCCGCTCGACCCTGATACCCAGCCAGAGCGATTCTGAATTGGCAAGCTCGCTGTTGTTCAGGCGGCGGATGTAGAACTGCGCCCGGGTGAACTCGCCGCGGCGGTAAAGCAGGTTGGCCAGGTTGTAGCCGGTCACCGGATTGGCGGCGTCGAGTTCGTAGGAACGGGCGAGCGTACGCTCGGCGTCTGCCAGGCGGCCGGCGCGCGCCTGGCAGATGCCCTGCGCCATGAGGGTTTTGGCCTGGTCACCATAGACAGGGCTGGCCAGGGCCCGCGAAAAAGATTGGTCAGCCTCTGCGAACCGGCCTTCCTGACAGAAGAACCAGCCGTAGTTGTGCAGCGCATCGGCATCGCGCGGATTCAGGGCCACAGCACGCCGGAAGCTGTCTTCGGCCAGCCGCGAATCGTTGAGCCGCATGTAGATGAGGCCCCGCAGGTTGTAGGCTTCAGCGAACCCGGGATCATTGGCGATGGCCTGCTTGAGTTCGTCAAGCGCCACAGTGGTCTGGCCCTGCTCGAAGTAGCCGGACGCCAGCTGCACACGGATCCGCGCCCGCTTGCGCGCCTCGGGCTCGTCAGAGTCTGTCACCAGATCCGGCCGGGCGTCAGCGCTTGTGGCGCCCGCACCGCTGTTGGCGGCGCAGCCGGAGATGCCTGCCAGTGCGAGCGCCGCCAGCGCGGCCGCGCAGAGCAGGCGCCCCCAGGCGGCTGGAGCGGCACCAGATGCGGCACCAGATGTGCCACCTGACGCGACGCCTGGTGCAGCGGCTGATCCAATACCAGGCGCCATCCCGAAATCCACATTGAAACTTGTCATGATTTCAGAGTCTCCTTGACGTCAGCCTCGAAGGACATGACGGGTTTGAGCATTACCACGCGCTGCTGCGCAATGCGCTCACCCACCCGGGTGCGGTCCCTGACGTCGCCTGCAAGCTGCCCGCAGGCTGCATCAATGTCATCTCCGCGTGTTTTGCGCACGGTTGTCACGATACCAGCATCACTGAGGATTTTGGCAAAAGCCAGGACCTGATTTTGCGGCGAACGCACGAGGCCCGACTCGGGGAACGGATTGAACGGAATCAGGTTGAACTTGCACCAGGCCTCCTTGCCGCCCTGCGGCGACGCCTTGCGCACGAGATCGACCAACTGGCGCGCATGTTCAGGCTGGTCGTTTACACCGTCCAGCATGCAGTACTCGAAGGTGATGAAATCGCGCGGCGCATGCTGCAGGTAGCGCCGGCATGCAGCCATGAGTTCGGCCAGCGGGTACTTGCGGTTCAGCGGCACGAGGTTGTCGCGCAATGGGTCGTTGGGGGCATGCAGGGACACGGCCAGTGCCATCGGGCAATCCTCGCCCAGACGGTCCATCATCGGGACCACGCCCGAGGTGGACACCGTCACCCGCCGGCGCGAAAGGCCATAGCCATGGTCGTCAAGCATCACGCGCAGCGCTGGAACCAGGGCGCCGTAGTTCTGCAGCGGCTCGCCCATGCCCATCATCACGACGTTGGATATGACGCGGTCAGGGGTACTCAGGTGACCACGCAGGAAGTGCTCGGCAAACCACAGCTGGGCCACGATCTCGCCGGTCGTGAGGTTGCGGCTGAAGCCCTGGTGGCCGGTCGAGCAGAACCGGCAGCCGACAGCGCAGCCCGCCTGGGAGGACACGCACAGGGTGCCGCGGTCATCCTCGGGAATGAAAACTGTTTCGACGGCATCACCATTGCCGACGTCGAACAGCCATTTGATGGTGCCGTCCTTCGACTCGTGACGACTCAGGACCTTGAGACCCTCGATGCGGGCCGTGGTAGCGAGCTTCTCACGCAACGAACGGGCCAGGTCGGTCATCTGGCCGAAGTCCGTGGCGCCCCGCTGGTGGATCCAGCGGAACAACTGGGTGGCCCGGAAGCGCTTCTCGCCGAGCCGTTCGCAAATGGCGGCCAGGCCTTCGAGGTCGTAGTCGAGAAGGTTGGCCGTCATTGCATGCTTTGACTACCCGCTCAGCGCGAGTAGACGTTCATGCCGGGAAAGAAGAAGGCAATCTCGGCGCTGGCGGTCTCTGCGGCGTCAGAGCCGTGGACTGCATTGGCGTCGATGCTGTCGGCAAAGTCAGCGCGAATGGTGCCTGCGGCCGCCTTCTTGGGGTCGGTGGCGCCCATCAGGTCGCGGTTCTTCAGGATGGCGCCTTCGCCTTCAAGGGCCTGGATCATCACGGGGCCGGAGATCATGAATTCGACCAGGTCCTTGAAGAAGGGACGCTCCTTGTGCACTGCGTAGAACTGCTCGGCTTCACCGCGCGACAGATGGGCCATTTTTGCGGCCACAACCTTGAGGCCGGCCGCTTCAAAGCGGGCGTAGATCTGGCCGATCACGTTTTTGGCCACTGCGTCGGGCTTGATGATGGAGAGGGTGCGTTCGATAGCCATTTTGTTTTCCTGAGCTTGAAGTTTTAACGTGGCTTGCCAAAGTGGGCAAAGCCTCGAATTTTAACCTGTACGGGTGATTTCCCCATGACATTCACTGGATCGCAGATTCGGGGGCGTCCTCCACGGGGGCTGACAGGGCCAGGCGTCAGCGGCCACCGCCACCGCGACCACCACCGCCGCCGCGTCCGCCACCGCGCCTGGGTCCACCACCACCGCCTCCCCCACCACCTCCACGGCGCTGACCCGGCCCCTGCCCTTGCCGCTGGCGTGTGAAGCTGTCGGCCCCGATGTAGCCAAACGAAGTCTTCATCGGGTCGGGCTGCCCGCCAGAACCGGCCTGGCGGTCGCGGTCATTGCCACGGTCCCGGCGCCTGGGCGCCTGGCCGGGTGTGGAGGTGCGCAGCGGGTCGGGTATTGGCCCACCCTCGCGGGGCGGGCCACCTCGCGGCACGTCGTTCCGAGGGGCCCGTTGCGCCTCGTTGCGCTGGCCGTCCGGGCGCTGGCCGTCGCCGCGCGGTCCGGCGCCGTTGCGACCACCCCTGCGGCGATTGCGTCCGCTGCGTCCCGGCGCATCACGCCCGTTGCCCTCGCGCGCCTGGCGCGGCGGCGCATCGGCACCGGCGGCATGCAGAAGAGAGCGGATGTCGCCCTCGTCAAGCTCCATCCAGGCGCCGCGCTTGAGGCCCCGCGGCAGCAGCATCGCGCCATAGCGTATGCGGATCAGGCGGCTGACGGCATGACCCACGGCTTCCAGCATGCGGCGCACCTCGCGGTTGCGGCCCTCGGAAATCGTCACCCGGTACCAGTGGTTCGAGCCTTCGCCGCCCCCCTCTTCAATGGAGCCGAACTGGGCCATGCCGTCGTCCAGTTGCACACCCGCCAGCAGTTTCTGCTTTTCTTCACCACTGAGGGCGCCAAGAACGCGTACAGCGTATTCGCGCTCAAGGCCGAAGCGTGGATGCATCAGCTTGTTGGCCAGTTCACCGGAGCTTGTGAACAGCAACAGGCCTTCGGTGTTCAGGTCGAGCCGGCCGACGGACTGCCACTTGCCCTGGAACAGCTTGGGCAGCTTGCGGAACACGGTCGGCCGGTTCTGCGGATCATCATGTGTGACGACCTCGCCGGCGGGCTTGTGGTAGGCGATCACCCGCGGCGGGGGCGGGTCGATGCGCACTCGAACGGGCTTGCCGTTGACCTTGATCTGGTCGCCGAACTGGATGCGCTGGCCGATGTGCGCGGGCTCGTTGTTGACCGAGATGCGCCCTTCCGTGATGAGCTGCTCCATCTCCAGGCGCGAGCCAAGGCCTGCCTGGGCGAGCACCTTGTGCAGCTTGGGCGTCTCGGCCTGCGGCGCGAGCACACGTTTGGTGATGACAACGTCGGGAGCCTCTTCATCGGCATCGAACTGGCCCGACACGACGTCGGAAAAGCTGATCGGGACGGGCTCGACGCGGGGCTCGCGGGAGGCCGCGATGCGCGCGCGGTCTTCATCGTCCTGCTCATCGTCGGCTTCATCACTTTCATCCGCATTCTTGCCGCTGTCGTCGCGGGCGTCCGCCGGGACTTGCGCGCCCTGGCGCGCATCAGCATGCCGGCCCTGGGCCTGTGGCTCCGCTTCGCCTGCCTCAAACTGCTCGGGCACTTTGGCCTCCTCGACGTCGGTCACCGGCGGCAAGCCGTCATGACCTGGGATGGGTTCATTCATGGGGTTTGTCCTGTGGAACGGCCGTGTCGTCAGGGAGGGCCGGGTTCAGCCCGGGCGCATCAGCGGCTTCGCCGCCGGCGCGTCCAGGCTCTGCTTCGGTTTCATTGTCCAACTGGAGCTCGGGAGCCGCATTGGCAACCGCACTGGCAACCGCACTGGCAGCCGCATCGTCCGACGCCCCCATCGGCAAGGCGCCCTGTGCTTCGTCCAGTTCCATGCCCAGCGATTCGAGCATGCTTGCCTGGGGCGTGGGCGTATCCAGCCCGGGCAGCTTGTCCAGCGAGTCCAGGCCCAGGTCGTCCAGGAACTGCCGTGTTGTTGCATAGAGGGCCGGCCGGCCGGCCGCCTCGCGATGGCCGATGACTTCGATCCAGCCACGGTCTTCGAGCTGCTTGATGATGAGGGTGTTGATAGTGACGCCGCGGATGTCTTCCATGTCACCGCGCGTGACCGGCTGGCGATAGGCAATGATGGCCAGTGTCTCCAGCGTGGCTCGGGAATACCGGGGGGGCTTCTCGGGGTGCAGCCGGTCAAGGTACTCGCGCATTTCGGGCCGGCTCTGGAAGCGCCAGCCACTGGCCACGCAGACCAGCTCGACCCCGCGCCTGGCCCAGTCGTCCTGCAAGTCCTGGAGGAGCGACTTGATGGTGTCAGCGCCCAGCTCGTCGTTGAACAGGACACGCATCTCGCGCACCGGCAAGGGCTGCTGCGAGCAGATCAAGGCTGTTTCGAGGACGCGCTTGGCATCCGCCGTATTCATGATGTGCTGTTTCCGGAAAAAGGCGCACAGGGCGCGTTTTACATTACGCCGACCCACGACTCGTCTGCGTCGGGGGTACGGTTCACTTTCGGGGGCATTGGCGGCTCGCCTACAGAGGTTCCGCAACGCGCGCCACCAGCAGGCCTGCTCGGGGCTTTGCGGCTCTCAAGCCGTCAGGCGCGATTGTACAGTCCCCATTGGACCATCGCTGCGGCCATGTCCTGCGGCAAGGCAGCAAGGAATTCAAGCGCCTTGCCGCTCACCGGGTGGGTGAACGCCAGGCGCTGCGCATGCAGTGCCTGGCGCTGCATGCCGGCCGCGGGCGCCCCGCCATACAGCTCGTCGGCCAGCAGAGGGTGCCCAATGTGTGCCATGTGCACCCGGATCTGGTGGGTTCGCCCCGTCTGCAGGGTGCAGCGCACCAGGCAGCCCGCTTCAGCATTGCCCAGGAGCTCGAAGCCCGTGACGGCCGGCTTGCCCGGTTGCCGGGCCAGGTCCACCACCGCCATGCGCAGCCGGTTGCGCGGGTCGCGGCCGATCGGCTCGTCAACCTGCCGCGTGGCCGGCCCGGTCCAGGGACGGTGCGCCAGCGCCACATACTGGCGGCTGACATCGCGCGCCGCGATCATCGCCACCAGCGCATCCATCGTGCCGCGCGTGCGGGCCACGACCATGAGGCCGCTGGTGTCCTTGTCAAGACGGTGCACGATGCCGGCGCGCGGAACATTCTGCGCAGCGGGGTCGCGTGCCAGCAGGCCATTGAGCAGCGTGCCGCTCCAGTTGCCCGGCGCAGGATGCACCACCAGGCCGGCGGGCTTGTTGACCACCAGCAGGTACTCGTCCTCATGGACCACCTCCATGTCCATCGGCTCCGGCCTGAAAGCCTGGCTCTGCGGTGTCGGCCGCAGCTCGATGCAGCCACGGTCGCCTGCCTTGAGCCTGGCGGCGGCCCTGGTGATCACGGCGCCGTTCACGGTGACCGCCCCGGCCTCAATCAGTTGCTGCAGGTAGCTGCGCGAGAACTCCGGCACCAGAGCGACCAGGGCCCGGTCGAGCCGCTCGCCATGCTGGGCCGGCCCCATCGCCAGTTCGCGCAGTTCCGCGTCTGGACCCGTTTCGACACCTTCCTCGCCGGTGTCGACGGCATCCGCCGGATCCGGGGCGGTCGATATAATGAATTTGCTTTGTTTCAAGAAGGTTGCCAGTGATGCCTCGTGCCAAATTATCGGTTGTCCGTGCCTTGTGCCTGGCGGGCGCTGCCGTGCTGCTGTCGGCCTGCTCCACCACCACAGTTGACGAAACCGCCAACTGGAGCCCCAACCGGATCTTTTCCGAGGCCAAGGAGGAGATGAATGCCAACTCCTTCGACAAGGCGGCGCTGCTCTTCGAAAAGCTGGAAGGCCGTGCCGCCGGCACTCCCCTGGCACAGCAGGCCCAGCTTGAAAAGGCCTACGCGCAATACCGCGGCGGCGAACAGGCCCAGGCCATCGCAACCATCGAGCGCTTCATGAAGCTGCACCCGTCGAGCCCGGCTCTGGA
>CAZFKW010000043.1:9118-11238 GCA_964519795.1 uncultured Ramlibacter sp.
GCTCTACCTCAAGGGCATCGTCAACTTCAACGAGAACCTGGGCATGTTTGCCTTCCTGACCCGTCAGGACCTGGCCGAGCGCGACCAGAAGGCTTCCAAGGAGTCGTTTGAGTCGTTCAAGGAACTCGTCAACCGCTTCCCGGACTCACGCTACACCCCCGATGCCCGGCAGCGCATGACCTATATAGTCAACTCGCTGGCCCAGTACGAAGTGCACGTGGCGCGCTACTACTACACGCGGGGCGCGTATGTTGCCGCCATCAACCGGTCACAGGTGGCAATCGCCGACTACCGCGATGTCCCTGCACTGGAAGAGGCGCTGTTCGTGATGATCCAGTCGTATGATGCTCTGGGCATGACGCAGTTGCGCGACGATGCCCGCCGCGTGATGGAAAAAAGCTACCCCCGCAGCGAGTACCTGACGCGCGGCTTCAAGACCAGGCAGGATCCGTGGTGGAAGGTCTGGTGACGCTGGCGTCCGGGGCCGCCCCGGGTAACTGCCGGGCGGCTCCCAGCTCTTCAAGCGCAGCCTCAAACTCCCCGGCCGACTGAAGACGGCGCATCGGCGGCAATGCCGCCAGCAACCTGCGGCCATAGCCCATGCTTGTGAGGCGGGCGTCGCACACCACCAGGATGCCGTTGTCAGTTTCCCGCCGGATGAGCCGGCCGGCTCCCTGCTTGAGTGCGACGGCAGCTTCGGGCACAAAATAATCGTTGAACGGGCTGCGGCCCGACGCTTCCAGCCTCTGGGAGCGCGCCTCCACCAGCGGGTCGCCCGGAGGCGGGAATGGCAGCTTGTCAATGATGACGAGCTGGAGCGCGTCACCGGGCACATCCACACCTTCCCAGAATGACGCCGATGCCACCAGCACGCAGCCAGGCCGGCCGCCCTCGTCGGCCTGGCGGAATCGCTCCATCAGCCGGCGCTTGGGCAACTGCCCCTGCACCAGCACCTCCACCGCGCCTGACCCGTCAAACCGCGCCTGCAGGGTCTCGCCAATGACGCGCAGCGCGCGCAGTGTCGTGGTCAGCACCATGGTGCGCCCGCCGAGCCGCTGCACCGCATTGCCGGCCAGCTCGGCGACCTGGGCGCTGTGGGCCGGATCATTGGGCCGGACAATGCCTGACGGCACATAGACGGCCGCCTGCCGGGCATAGTCAAACGGGCTGCCGACGCGCAGGATGCCGGCATCGCCCAGCCCGCAGGGCTCGGTGAACCAGCTGAGCCTGGCGTCATCACCCAGCGTCGCAGATGTGAAGATCCACGATCTGGCAGGCTCGGGCTCGTCTGCTGCGCCCGGCTTGCGGTTGAGCATGCGGGTTTGCACAGCCTCGGCAATGTCCAGCGGCGACTCCATCAGGCGCAGTTGCGTGCCCACATCCACCCAGCGCACCGAGCCGGGCTCGCAGGGCCGGGTGAAACGGTCGGCCCTGTCCGCAAAGGTGGCGGCCCGCTCATGCAGGCGTATGAAATCAGGCGCAATCTCGCTGACCGTGTCCAGCGCCGCCATCGCACGTTTGCAGGCATCAGCGACGTCCTGCAATGCGCCGCTCCATTCAGCCTGCTCGACGTTCTCCGGAGCCACCGCGGTCCAGCGCAGCTTGGCCCCAGGCCAGGCCTTGCCCACGGCCAGCCGCAGGTCGCGCGCGGACTTCTCCACGCCCGACACCACCTGCTGCCAGTCCACCAGGCCGCGCGCCAGTTGCAGCCCTGCGGCCAGCATGTCGCGCGCAAAGTCCAGCACCTGTCCGGTGGTCAACTGCGCCCCCAGGAACTGCACGCCGGTCTCGTTGAGCTGGTGCGCTTCGTCGAAGATGGCAACCCGCACGGTGGGCAGCAGCTCGGCCATGCCCGACTCGCGTACGGCCAGGTCGGCAAAAAACAGGTGATGGTTGATGACCACCACATCGGCAGCCAGCGCCTCGCGCCGTGCCAGGTTCACATGGCAGGCCCGGAATTTCGGGCACTGGGAGCCCAGGCAGTTGTCACGCGTTGAGGTGATGAGCGGGATGACGGGCGAGCGCTCGTCCAGCCCCGGCAGTTCTGCCAGGTCGCCCGTGCGGGTGAGCCGGGACCACTCTTCCACCTTGGCCAGCGTGCGCACGGAGGAGCGGTCGGC
>CAZFKW010000043.1:11248-14987 GCA_964519795.1 uncultured Ramlibacter sp.
ATCCGGTGCAGGCACAGGTAGCTGGCGCGGCCCTTGAGCAGGGCGGTGCGCACCGGCAGGCCGAGCGCCTGCACCAGGCGCGGAAGGTCACGCCCGAAAAGCTGGTCCTGCAAGGTCTTGGTCGCGGTGGACAGCAGCACGCGGTCGCCGCTGAGCAGCGATGGCACAAGATACGAAAAGGTCTTGCCGACGCCTGTGCCGGCTTCCACCACCAGCACGCCGCCCTCCTCAATGGTGCGGGCCACGGCCAGGGCCATGTCGGTCTGCTCCGGACGCGGCCGGAAATGGTCTGCCGCGCGCGACAGCACGCCTTCGGGCGCAAAGGCTTCCCGGACCATGGGCTGCAGGCCCTCCATCGGCTGGGGGCTGCTCACGCCGGTTCTTTGGGGTCGAGGACCAGCTCAAGCCGGCAGATCTGGTCCTTCAGGGCCAGGCGTCGCTTTTTGAGGCGCTGGACCATCAGCTCGTCAAGCGGCGTTTCGTGGCTGATGCGGTCTATCATGGCGTCAAGGTCGGCGTGCTCTATCCGCAGCTCGATCAGGCGGCGTTCAGGGGAATGCAGGTTGGTGTCCAAAGCGTCAATCAGTGCCGTTCGGGGAAGTCTTTCCGGTTCGTTTGATAATACGTGTTTCAGGGTGATTAATCGAGCGGCGCATTGCAGTGCGCCTCCGAGCAGATTCAATATGGCCAAAGGTTACCGACTCACAGCGTCCACCGGCATCCACAAGGGTGACCGCGAGTACCAGCAAGACCAGGTTGCGCTGCTCAACCATGCGCGGCTGGCCGGCTGCGTTCTGGGGGTCGTCGCCGACGGCATGGGCGGGCGAAGCGGCGGCCGCAAGGCGTCCGACCAGGTCATGATGACCGCCAGGCAGCTGTTCGAGCGCTATGCGCCGGAGTCCGACGACGCCCCGTCAGTGCTCAAGCAGATGGTGCAGGAAGCCCATATCGTCATCAAGTTGACCGCGATCTCGTCCGAACAGGAGCCGCACAGCACCTTTGCCGCCTTCCTCATCAATCCGGGCGGCGACTGCCACTGGGTGCACGCCGGCGACTCCCGCATCTATCACTTCCACGGCAACAAGCTTGTCAAGCGGACCCTGGACCATTCGTATGTGCAGACACTGGTGGACCGTGGCGAAATCACGGACGAGGAAGCCAATGTCCACCCGCAGTCCAACATCCTGATGGGATGCCTGGGCACCGAGGAAGACCCGCCGATGGAGGTCCACTTCATACCGCAGCTTCGCCCGGGCGACGTGCTGATGGCCTGCAGCGACGGCGTCTGGCACTATTTCAGCCCGAGCGAGCTGGGCTCGGTGCTGTCGTCCCTCTCGCCGCGCGAGGCCACGGAATTCCTCATCGAGAAGGCCCGCTCGCGTGGACGTGGAGGCGGCGACAACCTGTCGCTGGTGATCGTGAAGCTTGAACCGCTGGGGCCCGACAAGCCGGCACCGCTGTCGCTGTCGTCGCTGCCGCCTCTTACACGCTGAGCGTATTGCCGGGCGTCAATTTGCGCTGAACCCTGCGCACCTTGCGGCCAGGTCAGGCGCCTTCAGGACCGGCCGGGAACAGGCAGCGGATCGGACAACGGCCTGGTTCGCTCCCTGCGCTTTTGTTCGACCCGCTCCCGGCGTTCGGCGGCGTCCTTCAGGCGCTTCTCATGCCGGCTCAATGACGAGCCGGTGGACGCGGCCTCTGAGGCACGCGCAGCGGCCTTTTCGGCGGCGGTCTGCTCCCTGTTGATCTGCGCCTTCACACGATCCCTCGCGGTGGCTTGCCGGTCGGCAGCTTCCGCCGCTTTCTTCGCGGCTCGTTCCTCGCGGATCAGCTGGTCGTTGATGGCGCGGGCACGGCGCTCAGCGGCTTCATCCGCCTTCTGGGGAGAGTTCTTTTCCTCGATGCGCTTGATCGCCTCGGCGCCCTTGCGTTTACGCTCGGCGTCGTTGATCGATATCTCCTGGCGGCGCAGATCCGCCAGGGCGCTGCGGCGGCGGGACCGCGCTTCATTCAGGCAGTCATTGACGGCGAACTTGCCATAGCATGCGACCTCTTCCCGTGCATAGCGGGCCTCCACCTCCGAACGCTCAGAGGTGATGCGCGCCCGCTCGACCTCAACGCGGGTAACGGAGGTGTCCGGCGTCTGTGCGATGGCGGCGCAGGAGGCTGCAGCCACAGCAAAGATGAGAAAGATCCTTTTCATGTCAGTCCAGTATCCACCATGCGGCGGTCCAGCGCGAGGAATTCAGCCGACTGCATTTCGTTCAGGCGCGATGCCGTGCGCGGGAACTCATGAGCCAGCGGCCCTTCTGTGTACAACGCCTCGGGGGCCACTTCGGCTGACATGATGAGCTTGACCCTGCGGTCATAGAGGACATCGACCAGCCAGGTGAAACGCCGGGCTTCGGATGCCATGCGTACCGGCATGTGCGGTACGTCGCTCAGCAACACCGTGTGGAACTGGGTTGCGATCTCCAGGTAATCGTTCTGCGAGCGCGGGCCGCCGCAAAGCGTCCTGAAGTCAAACCAGACCACGCCCCCCGCCTTGCGCCGTGCCCGGATCTCGCGCTGCTCAATGTGCAGGACCGGATCTTCGTCATGCGCTTCGGCCAGCTTGTTGAAGGCCTCGTTCATTTCGGCGTCGGCCTGCGGCCCGAGCGGCGTGTGGTAGAGCTTGACCTGCTGCATCGTGCGTCGCCGGTAGTCGGTGCCGTTGTCAACGTTGACGACTTCCAGGTTTTCGTTGAGCAGCGCAATGGCGGGCAGGATGCGGTCGCGGTGCATACCGCCCGGGTAAAGGCCATCAGGCGGGAAGTTGGACGTGGTGACAAAGCCGACCCCGTTGTCCAGCAGCGCCGTGATCAGCCGGTGCAGGATCATCGCGTCGGTGATGTCGGCCACATGGAACTCGTCAAAGCACAACAGTTTGTACCGCTTCGCCATGCGCCGGCCAAGCTCGTCCAGCGGGTCGGCCGTGCCCTTGAGTTCGGCCAGCTCGCGGTGCACCTCGCGCATGAACTCATGGAAGTGCAGCCGCGTCTTGCGCACGATGGGCACGGCGTTATAGAAGCAGTCCATCAGGAAGCTCTTGCCCCGCCCCACGCCGCCATACATGTATACGCCGCGCGGAATGTCGGGCCGGTTGATCAGCTTCTTGAAGGCGTTGGAGCGCTGCTCCTTGTAGTCAGCCCATTCCCGGGCGCAACGCTCCAGCGCTTGCACGGCGCGCAGCTGCGCCGGGTCGCTTTCGTAACCCCTGTTCTTCAGCTCGGCTTCGTAGACTGATTTGACGGACATAAAGTCAGTTGTCATCCCGGACTTGATCCGGGATCCATGGTGGCGCGCCGGTCATATCGCATCACGCCAGCATGGATTGCGGATTACGTCCGCAATGACAGCCTTCCTAGAAGTTGAGCGTCCGCTTTTCAACTGCCAGCGCTGCTTCCTTCGTCGCCTCCGACAGCGACGGATGCGCATGGCAGATGCGCGCGATATCCTCGCTGCTCGCCCGGAACTCCATCGCAACCACGGCCTCCGAAATTAGCTCACTGACCTGCGGCCCAACCATGTGCACGCCGAGAATCTCATCCGTCGCGGCGTCGGCCAGGAACTTGACCATGCCGGTGGTGTCGCCCAGCGCCCGCGCCCGGCCATTGGCCAGGAAAGGGAACGTGCCGGCCTTGTACTCGCGGCCGGCGGCCTTGAGCTGCTGCTCGGTCTGGCCCACCCAGGCAATCTC
>CAZFKW010000044.1:0-14847 GCA_964519795.1 uncultured Ramlibacter sp.
CGCTGCAGGCCCTTCGACAAGCTCAGGGCGAACGGATGTGAGCTTCTACGACAAGACCATTGGCCGCGTCACCGGCTGGTTTGACCGCGCCACCGACTCGCTGTCCGAAGGCTACCAGGGCATCCTGCGCTGGGCGCTGGTCCACAAGCTGGCCACGGTGTTCGTGGCCGTCGCCATCTTTGTGGGCAGCGTGTTCATGGTGCCGCTGCTGGGCACCGAGTTCGTCCCCAAGGCAGACTTCTCTGAAACCACGCTCAATTTCTACACGCCCGTCGGCTCCTCGCTGGAAGTCACCGAAGCCAAGGCCAAACAGGTGGAAGCCATCATCCGCGAGTTCCCCGAGGTCCGTTACACGCTCTCGACCATCAACACCGGCAATGCGCAGGGCAAGATCTACGCGAACATCTATGTACGCCTGGTGGACCGCAAGCAGCGCAGCCGCAATGTGGACGAGATGTCCGGTGTGCTGCGCGAGCGGCTCAAGCAGGTGCCGGGCATCACCGTCACCCACGTCGGCCTGCTGGACAGCGTGGGCGGCGGCAAGCAGATCGAGTTCTCACTGCAGGGCCCGGACCTCAAGGAGCTTGAGCGCCTGAGCCGCCTGGTCAGCGAGAAAATCCGCGACATCCCCGGCCTGGTGGACCTGGACTCCAGCGTCAAGGCCGACAAGCCCACGGTGGAAGTGGATGTGCGCCGCGATGTCGCCTCCGACCTGGGCCTTGGCGTGGCGCAGATCGCCGGCCAGCTGCGCACCCTGGTGGCCGGCCAGACGGTTGGCAACTGGCGCGCGCCCGACGACCAGACCTATGACGTCAATGTGCGCCTGGCGCCTGACGCGCGCAACAAGCCTGAAGACCTTGCGCGCCTGCCCTTCACCGTGGGCACGAACGCCGACGGGTCGCCCCGCATCGTTCGGCTGAACCAGCTGGCCACGGTGCGCGAATCGACAGGCCCGAACCAGATCAACCGTCGCGACCTGGCACGCGAGGTCGCCGTCAACGCCAACGTGTACAACCGCTCCACCGGCGAGGTGTCAGCCGACATCAAGACAGCCCTGGACGGCATCAGCTTCCCGCCAGGCTACCGCTACCAGTTCGGCGGCAATACCAGGAACATGGCCGAGTCGTTCGGCTATGCCATCTCGGCGCTGGTGCTGGCCGTGATCTTCATCTACATGATCCTGGCCAGCCAGTTCAAGAGCTTCCTGCAGCCGCTGGCCCTCATGACCTCGCTGCCCCTCACGCTGATCGGCGTGGTGCTGGCGCTGCTGATGTTCGGCTCGGCGCTGTCGATGTTCTCGGTCATTGGCGTGGTCATGCTCATGGGCCTGGTCACCAAGAACGCCATCCTGCTGGTGGACTTTGCCATCCGGATGCGGGAGCAGGGCGTTGAGCGCTCCGAGGCCCTGCTGCTGGCCGCCAAGGTGCGGCTGCGCCCCATCCTCATGACCACGCTGGCCATGATCTTCGGCATGGTGCCGCTGGCGTTTGCGCTGTCCGAGGGTTCGGAGCAGCGCGCGCCCATGGGCCAGGCCGTGATCGGCGGCGTCATCACCTCCTCGCTGCTGACCCTGGTGGTTGTGCCGGTGGTTTATTGCTACATGGACGACCTGGCCAACTGGTTCAGGCGCCTCTTTGCCAGCAAGTCCGGCTCACCCACCGCCCTAGAATCGAAGGTCTGACACCGAACCGCTATCCGGAGAAGCCCTGATGAACACCGCCGCCCCCCTCGAACAAGCCCGATTCAACATGATCGAGCAGCAGATCCGCCCCTGGGAAGTGCTTGACCCTGCCGTCCTGCAACTGCTGTCTGTGGTCAGGCGCGAGGACTTCGTGCCCCTGGCGCACAAGGCCCTTGCCTTCGTGGACATGGAAATCCCGCTGCAGAACGGCGGCGCCAATGGCCAGGTCATGCTGGCGCCGAAGGTCGAGGCCCGGATGCTGCAGGAGCTGAATGTCCAGCCGCATGAAAAGGTCCTGGAAATCGGCGCCGGCTCCGGCTACATGGCCGGCCTGCTGGCCCACCGTGCCCAGCAGGTCATTTCCCTGGAAATCGATCCCAACCTCGCGCGCATTGCCCGCGAGAACCTGCAGAAGGCCGGGGTGCACAATGCCCAGGTACGCCAGGCTGATGGCGCAGCAGCCAGCCTGGCCGAGGGTCCGTTCGATGTGATCTTGCTGAGCGGCTCGGTGGCGCAGGTGCCGGCGTCACTGCTGGCGCAACTCAAGCCGGGCGGCCGGCTGGGCGCCATTGTGGGCGACGAGCCGATGATGCGTGCGACCATTGTCACGCGCACGGATGGCAACAACACCAGCACAATCCAGCCGTGGGACACCGTGGCGCCACGGCTTGTGAACTTCCCGGAACCCTCAAGGTTCAACTTCTGATACCCACGGAAAGCCGCGCCCATGATCGCCCAAGTCGCCCCCTCCGAACTGTCCGCCTGGCTGCAGGCTGCTGCGGGTCCCGGCAAGCCCCGGCCGGTGGTGCTTGATGTCCGGGAACCCTGGGAAGTGCAGACCGCCAGTGTGAAGCCCGATGGCTTCAGCCTGGTTGCCATCCCCATGAACGACATCCCTGCCCGGGTGGCTGAGCTTGACCCGGCCACGCCCGTGGCCTGCCTGTGCCACCACGGCGCGCGGAGCATGCGGGTGGCGTCCTTCCTGGCCCAGAACGGGTTTGGCCAGGTGGCCAACATCAGCGGCGGCATCGACGCCTGGTCTGCCTCGCTTGATGCAGCCGTGCCGCGCTACTGAGCCCGGAACACCACCACGGAATCACTCCAAGGATCTTTCATGAACGTGCTGCGTCTCCTTCCCGTGCCCCTGGCAATCGGCATGGCCTTTTCCACCGCTGCACAGGCCGAGAACCTGCTGGAGCTGTACCAGTCGGCCCGTGCCTTCGACGCCACGTACCAGTCGGCCAGGGCGCAGTACGACGCCACCGTGAGCCGCGCCGCCCAGACGCGCGCCGGCCTTCTGCCGACGGTAGGCCTGTCGGCCGGCGTCTCGCTCACCGACATTGACATCACGACACCGGCCGTCAACCGCGACTACCGCACCGAGAACGCCGCCATCAGCGGGTCGCAGCCGCTGTACCGCCCCGCGAACCGCATCACCCATGAGCAGGGCGTGAAGCAGGTTGACATTGCGCGGGCACAGTTGCAGGTGGCCGAACAGGACCTGGTGCTGCGCGTCAGCCAGAACTACTTTGACGTGCTGGCCGCGCAGGACACGCTGGCCTTCGTCCGCGCACAGAAGGCCGCCGTGGCTGAGCAGCTTGCATCGGCAAAGCGCAACTTTGAAGTCGGCACCTCGACCATCACTGACAGCCGCGAAGCCCAGGCCCGTTACGACCTGGTCATCGCACAGGAAATCGCCGCAGAGAACGACCTGCGGGTCAAGAAGCTGGCGCTGGACACCCTGGTGGGCAAGCCCAACGCCCAGCCCAACCCGCTGGTGCTGCCCCCTGCGCTGCCGCGCCCCGTGCCCGACGACGTCAACGCATGGGTGATGCAGGCCGAAGACGCCAGCCCCGCACTCCAGCAGGCCCGACTGGCGCTGGACGTGGCCCGGCTTGAGACGAAGAAGGCCGAAGCCGGCCACAAGCCCACGCTCGACCTGACGGCCAACTACAGCATCACACGCAACCCGAACGGCAATGCCTCGGTGGGCGTGGGCACGCGCACCAATGCCGCGACCATTGGCCTGGCCTTCAACCTGCCCCTGTTTGCAGGCTTTGCCACGCAGAACCGCATCAGGGAAACACTCTCGTTGGAAGAAAAGTCCCGCGCAGACCTGGAGGCCGCGCGTCGCGTAGTGGCCCAGAACACGCGTGCGGCCTTCTTCGGCGTGCAGTCAGGCCTGGGCCAGGTGAAGGCCCTGGAGGCGGCCGAAGCCTCCAGCCAGAGTGCGCTGGATGCCAACAAGCTTGGCTACCAGGTGGGCGTGCGCATCAACATCGACGTGCTCAACTCGCAGAGCCAGCTGTTCCAGACCAAGCGCGACCTTGCTCAGGCCCGCTACAACGTGCTGCTGGGCAACCTGCGGCTGCGGCTGGCCAACGGCTCACTCAAACCCGAAGACCTGGCCGACATCAACGCTGTTCTGGCGCGCTGAGCAGTTGCGCAATCGCGTGCGCCGTCTTCCCCGCTGCGCCCCGGTGTTCCGCCGCGAACCGCAGGCCTGAGCGCGCCATCGCATCCTGACGGGTGGCATTGGTGGCAAGCGCAACGGCAGCTGCCACGGCCTGCTGCATGGAGGCCACCTGTTGCGCCGCGCCGGCTTCAATGGCCAGCGCGGCGGCATCGGCAAAATTGAAGGTCGAAGGCCCCATCACCACGGGACAGCCACAGGCCGCCGCCTCAATGAGGTTCTGCCCTCCCAGCGGCTCGAAGCTGCCGCCCAGAAGCGTCACATGGGCCATGCCGTAGTACAGCGCCATCTCGCCGAGCGAGTCGCCCAGCCACGTCACGTCAGGTTGCGGCCCTGCGAAGTGCGGCGAATCGCCCCAGCTGCTGCGCCGCGACACCACCATGCCGTGCTGCGCCATGAGCGCCGCAACTTCGTCAAAACGCTGCGGGTGGCGCGGCACGACCAGCCACTGGACTGACCCGCTGTCCTTGTGCGCCGCGACTTGCTCCAGCAGTTGCGTCTCCTCGCCCTCGCGTGAACTGGCAAACATCACCACAGGCTTGCCGGCCCCCGCCCGCCAGGCCCTGCCGCAGGCAAGCTGCTGCGCATCAGGCTGGGCGTCAAACTTCAGGTTGCCAAATATGCCAGCCACCCGGGCGCCCAGGCGCTCCAGGCGCCCGGCATCGTCCGCAGACTGCGCCCACACGGCCGCCAGCGAGCGGTAGGCCGGCCGCGACAGCCATCCGAGCCGTTCCGCCTGCTGCAAGGACTTTGCGCTCAGGCGGGCATTGGCCAACACCAGCGGCACGCGCCGCAATTTGCAGCGCGAGGCCAGCTGCGGCCACACCTCGGTTTCCATCAGGATACCAATGCGGGGCTTGAAGTGCGCAAGGAAGCGGTCCACCACGGGCTGCGTATCCCAGGGCAGCCAGGCCTGGACGTCCCCGGGCTGCAGCAACCGCGCCCCTTCGGCGCGGCCGGTGGCTGTACCGTGTGTCAGCAGCAACCGCATGCCCGGCACGGCCTCACGCAGGCGCTCGATGAGGATGGCGGCAGCGCGCGTTTCACCGAGCGACACGGCGTGCAGCCAGACAAAGCCCTCCCTGGCCGGCATGGCGTAGTGGCCGAACCGCTCCTCCACCACCTGCAGGTAGCCCGGTTCATCCGACCCCCTGCGCCTGAGCTTGGCGCGCAGCACGGGCTGCGCCAGCGTGAGCAGCCAGGAATAGGGCTTCAGAAGCATGGGGGTGATCACGCCGCCGCTTGCAGGTTTGCCGGGGCGGTGACCGTGAGCCACGCCTGCCATACGGCGTCCACGTCCGGAGCAGGATGTCCATGAACACTGACCTGCCGGCCGGACGCCAGTGGACCGGTACGCCAGGCGGTGTCAAAGTTGTAGATCTGCACATGCGGCAGGTCCAGCGCCACCGCGATGTGGCTCAAGCCGCTGTCCACGCCGATGACGCCCGCCGTCTGTGCAAGCCTGATCATCAACGCATCCAGCGGCAGTCGAGGCCACACGACGGCTGTGGCACCCAGGACGCGCGCCAGGCGTTCACTGCGCGCCAGTTCTTCGTCGTTGCCATGCGGCAGCGCGACCGTGCAGCCAGCCTGCGCCAGCCTTTGGCCAAGCTCGACCCAACGGGGCTCAGGCCAGAGCTTGTCGGCGCGCGAGCTGCCATGGACAAGGGCCACCACGCCGGACTGGGGTGACATGCCCGGCATGGCAAGACCGTACCTGAGGGGCTGCGGCATCGGGTATCCGAGGGCGAGCGCGCACAGCACACGCGACCTTTCCACGGCATGGATGCGGGGCGTCACCTGGATGGCGGCATCAGCCACCCATCGGGTGGCCGGCTCATAGCTGGAGCCTTCCGTCCGGTTGGCCAGCGCATACCGCCTGCCCCCGGGCGTCAGGCGGGCCAGCCAGGCCACCAGCGCCGACTTGGTCAGCCCCTGCAAGTCGATGACCGCGTCGTACTGTTCCGACTGAAGCTGGGTCCTGAACTCGCGCCACGCCATGCGGGTGGGCCGCGCCAGCGGCGATCTTCGCCACTGACGCAGTTCGCACTCAATCACGCGCCGCACGCCCTCGCACTTGCGCACCAGCGGCGCAAAACCCTTCTCGACCACCCAGTCGATCTGCGCGTCCGGGAACGCACGGCGCATATCCTGCACCGCCGGCATGGCGTGAACCACATCGCCGAGCGACGACAGCTTGACCACCAGCACCTTCAATGCGCCGCCTCTTCAAATGAGGCGCCGGGCTTGACGCTGTGCAGCAATGCCACCATGGCGGCCTGGATGCGCTCCAGCGCTGCCTGGGTCTGGCCCTCAAAGCGCAGCACCAGGACTGGCGTGGTGTTGGAGGCACGGATGAGACCGAACCCATCCGGCCAGTCCACGCGCAGGCCATCAATGTCGCTGACCTGGGCGGGGGCGGGGAACGCGCCCTGCCCGGCCCTGGCCTGCAACTCGGCGGTGACACGGTGGGGCTCGCCCTCCTCGCATTTCACATTGAGCTCGGGCGTCGAAAAACTCGTGGGCAGCGCGTCAAGCACGGCGCTGGGGTCGGCACTGCGCGAGAGAATCTCCAGCAGCCGGGCACCCGCGTAGGTTCCGTCATCAAAACCGTACCAGCGCTCCTTGAAGAAGATGTGGCCGCTCATCTCGCCCCCGAGCGGAGAACCGATCTCCTTCATCTTTGCCTTGATCAGCGAGTGGCCGGTCTTGAACATCAGCGGCTTGCCGCCTGCTGCCTCGATGGCTGGCGCCAGGCGCTGCGAGCATTTGACGTCGAACACAATCTGCGCGCCCGGCACACGCGAGAGCACGTCCTGCGCGAACAGCATCATCTGCCGGTCGGGATAGATGTTGTTGCCCTGGCGGGTCACGATGCCCAGGCGGTCGCCATCGCCGTCAAAGGCAAGGCCCAGTTCGGCATCGCCTGATTTCAGCGCGGCAATGAGGTCGCGCAGGTTCTCGGGCTTGCTCGGGTCGGGGTGGTGGTTGGGGAAGTTGCCGTCCACCTCGCTGAACAGCTCGGTGACCTCGCACCCCAGCGCGCGGAAGATGGCCGGCGCCGAGGCACCGGCAATGCCGTTGCCCGAGTCGATGACGATCTTCATCGGCCGCGCCAGCGTGATGCCTCCTGCAATTCGGTCGCGGTACGGGCCGGACACATTGACATGGCGCACCTTGCCGGGCAGTGCCGCCAGCCTCCAGCTTTCAGCCTCCATCATGCGGCGCAGGGCCTGGATCTCCTCGCCATAGATTGCCCGGCCGGCCATGACCATCTTGAAGCCGTTGTAGTCGCGCGGGTTGTGGCTGCCGGTCACCTGGATGCCGCTGGTGCACAGCGTGCTGGCGGCAAAGTACAGCATGGGTGTCGTGACCATGCCGACATCGATCACGTCGATGCCGGCAGCCACCAGGCCCCGAACCAGGCTCGCGCTCATGGCCGGGCCGCTGAGCCGGCCGTCACGCCCCACGGCGACCGTTTTCTCGCCCCCGGCGAGCGCGATGGTGCCGAAAGCCTTGCCAAGCGCCTCGGCCAGCTCTTCGGTCAGGGTGGACGGCACGATGCCGCGGATGTCATAGGCCTTGAAGATGGTGGGAGACAGTTGCATGGGTTGATGCCCGCAGCGGCGGTTCCTTGAACACCGGCCTGGGGGAAAGCCGGTTGGTGAATGTGGACTGGCGAGAAGTGTCGCAGACGCAAATCTGGCCGATTGTAGGCGCGGGCGCCGCCCTGAACATGTCCGGAAACGGCTGACCCCGGCCAGGCAGCGGCCTATCATTGCAGCCATGGCCCCACCCACCAGCACTGCCGACGACGACGCCCGCTACATTGCACTGAAAACGCGCGATGCCCGCTTCGACGGCAGCTTTTTCACCGGTGTCACCTCCACCGGCATCTATTGCCGGCCGGTGTGCAAGGTGAAGACTCCCCGGCGCGAGAACTGCCGGTTCTTCGGCCATGCCGCACAGGCTGAAAGCGCCGGCTTCAGGCCTTGCCTGCGCTGCCGGCCGGAACTGGCGCCGCAATCCTCGGGCGTGTGGTCCATCCAGGATGCGTCGTACATCCTGGCCCACCAGGCTGCGCGCCTGCTGGATGAACCCGACGCCTGGTCGGGCGAAGCGCCTTCCGTGGAGAAGCTCGCGGCCCGCCTGGGCATCAGCGACCGCCACGTCCGCCGCATCTTCGAGGCACAGTTCGGTGTGTCACCGGTCCAGTACCTGCAGACCCGCCGGCTGCTCACCGCCAAGCAGCTGCTGGCCGACACCAGCCTGCCCGTCACGCAGGTGGCCCTTGTCAGCGGCTTTGCCAGTGTGCGCCGCTTCAATGCAGCCTTTGTCGAACACTATGGCCTGAACCCGACGCAGCTGCGGCGCCAGGGCGCGGCGCCCTCAGGCCAGGGCATCACGGTGAAGCTGGGCTACCGGCCGCCCTACGACGTGGACGCGATGATGGGCTTCTTCAGCAGGCGTCTCATCCAGGGGATCGAGTTCGTCGACAACGCACCGGGCCAGCGTGGCCTGGGCCGCACGCTGCGGGTGGAGTCCGGCGGCAAGGTGCATGCAGGCTGGGTCGCGGGACATTTTGACGAAGCCCGCTGCCTTGTGCTGCTCCGTGTAAGTGATTCACTGCGCGAAGTGCTGCCGCTGGTCATCCGCCGCCTGCGCGCTGCGCTTGACCTGGACGCCGACCCGCTGGCCATCGACGCCGTGCTCGGCGCGAGCTTTCCGGGCGGCGCAGGCTTGCGCGTACCGGGCGCCATGGATGGCTACGAGCTGGCCGTGCGCGCCGTGCTCGGGCAGCAAATCACCGTGGCCGCAGCCCGTACCCTGGCGCAACGCATGGTGGAGAAGTTCGGCGAGCCGGTGGACACGCCCTTTCCGGCCCTGACCCGTCTGTTCCCCGCACCCCAGGTACTGGCGCAGGCCAGCGGCGACGCATTGGGGCAACTGGGCATCGTGAAGCAGCGGCAGTCGGCAATCGTTGCGATTGCGCAGGAAGTGGCCGCCAGGCGCCTGCAACTGCATGGCGGCGCCGACCTCCACGCCACCATCGCGGCGCTCAAGAGCTTGCCGGGCATCGGCGACTGGACAGCCCAGTACATCGCCATGCGCGCCCTGCGCTGGCCTGACGCGTTCCCGGCAGGCGATGTGGCACTGCACAAGGCCCTTGGCGTGGGCGGCAGCAGGAATCCCGCGCGTGACGCAGAAGCCGCATCCCAGGCCTGGAAACCCTGGCGAAGCTACGCCGTGATACGCGCATGGCACAGGTTGCGCCCCCCCGAAGCGCCTTTGGCGCCCCGCGCCACCGCGAGACGCGGGGGCTCCCTGGATCCATCCCTGCCTGCACAGGCAGGCTCGGAGCCGCGGCCCCTCAGCTCCTCACTGGGCGCGACCGGCGGCCCGGCAAAGGCGGTTGTGCAGTTGCCTGCGACAAAGCCCGCAGCCGCGTCGCGCACGACATCTTCAAGGGAAACATCATGAAATTCGATACATCCATGGTCAAGACCACCTGGCATGGCCCGCTCGGACCCATGGTGGTCGCTGCAGGCAACCGGGGCCTCGCAGGCGTCTGGTTTGAGGGCCAGCGCCACATGCCCGACCCTTCGGGCTGGCAGGCGCAGCCCCGACACGCGATGCTGCAGCGCGCCATTGCCCAGCTGGAGGAATACTTTGCCGGCACCCGCACGCAGTTTGACCTGCCGCTGGACCTTCAGGGCGGCACCAGCTTCCAGCAGTCCGTGTGGCAGGCCCTGCTCGCCATACCGAGCGGCACCACCACTAGCTACGGCGAGCTGAGTTCACGCATTGGCCGGCCGGCGGCAGTGCGGGCCGTGGGGGCGGCCGTGGGCCGCAACCCGGTGAGCGTGATCGTGCCCTGCCACCGCGTGGTCGGCGCCAATGGCGCGCTGACCGGATACGCGGGGGGCCTGGCCCGCAAGACTGCATTGCTTGCGCTGGAGCGCGCCGACTGATGCCGCCCGGAAAAGCCCCGGCGCCAGGCGCCATGTCCCGGCGCCCGATGCTCGACTTCATCCTGCTGGCGGCTCTCTGGGGTGCATCATTCATGTTCATGCGCGTGGGCGCGCATGAGTTCGGCGCGATGCCCACAGCCGGCCTGCGCGTGGGCATTGCTGCGCTGTTCCTGCTGCCCATCCTCGTCCAGCGCGGGCACTGGCAGTCTTTCAGCGCGCGCTGCGTGCCCATCATGCTCATCGGCCTGCTCAACTCTGCCATTCCGTTCGCACTGCTGTCCTGGGCGATGCTGTCCATCACTACCGGCTTTGCGTCCATCATCAACGCCACCGTGCCGCTGTTCGGGGCGCTGGTGGCCTGGCTGTGGCTCAAGGACCGGCTCAATGCCTGGCGCACACTGGGCCTGGCACTCGGCTTCGCCGGTGTTGCCCTGCTCGCATGGCACACGCCGGGCGGCGCCAGCTTCAGGCCGGGCGGCTCGGGTTGGGCGGTTGTGGCTTGCCTCACTGCCTGCCTGTTCTACGGGATCGCGGCCAGTTGCACCAAGAAATTCCTGACAGGCGTGCACCCCATGGCCACGGCCACAGGCAGCCAGCTCGGCGCCACACTGGGCTTGCTGGGGCCCGCGCTCTGGTTCTGGCCGGCGACCAGCCCCGGGCCGCTGGCCTGGGCGGCGGTCACTGCACTGGCTGTGCTGTGCACGGGCCTGGCCTACATCCTGTACTTCAGGCTCATTGAAGCCGCGGGTCCGGCGCGCGCACTGGCCGTGACCTTCCTTGTGCCGGTGTTCGCGCTGCTGTATGGCGCGCTGGCCCTGGGAGAAAGCATCACGCCGTGGATGCTGATGTGCGGGTCTATCATCGTTCTGGGCACTTCGCTGTCCACCGGCTTGCTCAAGCCAGGCAGGTAGCCACGCGGCAAGCGCCGCCCCGGCACAGCTCGCGCCGCGGCATCGGTGCGCAAGCTCACGAACCTGGAAGTTCATGCTGGCTAGAATCAGCGGGCTGCGCTACAACCCCATCGACGAAACAAGGGAAGCCACATGAAGTACTTTCCAGACTCGCCAGCAAGACCCCCGCAGGTGGCGCATGTCCTCATGATGTGCGGCCTGTTGACCCTCACTGCGGCGTCAGGCGCCGCCGCGACCGCTACGAAAGTCTCTTCCGTGGCTGACCTCGCCGACCTTACGCTGGAGCAGCTTGCCAACATCCAGGTGACGTCCGTGTCCCGCCGGGAGGAGCGGCTGGCCGACGCGGCCGGATCGGTCTTCGTGATTTCAGCGGAAGATATCCGCCGCTCCGGCGCCACAAGCCTTCCCGAGGTGTTGCGCCTGGCGCCCAACCTGCATGTGGCGCGCGCGGACGCCAACCAGTACGCCATCAGCGCGCGGGGATTCAACAGCACCACGGCCAACAAGATGCTGGTTCTGGTGGATGGCCGGACGGTGTACTCGCCGCTGTTCTCCGGGGTGTTCTGGGACGCCCAGGCTGTGATGCTGGAAGACGTGGAACGCATCGAGGTGCTGAGCGGCTCGGGCGGCACACTGTGGGGCTCCAATGCAGTCAACGGTTTCATCAACATCATCACCCGTACCGCGCGCGAATCACAGGGAACGCTGGCCACGGCCGGCGCCGGCACCAACGATACCGTGCACGGCCTCCGGCATGGCGGACAGTTTGGCAGCAACGGACACTACCGCGTGTATGGCCGTTATTCGGAACGCGACCACACCATCAGCCCCGCAGGGGCCTCCAATCGCGATTCCTCAGACAAGCGGCAGGCCGGCTTCCGCCTCGACTGGGGCGGCGCGGCTGACGGCTACACGCTGCAGGGTGACGCATACCAGGTCAACATCGATCAACGCCCGCCCAATGCCGCGCGCCGGCTGGAAGGCGGCAACCTGCTCGGGCGCTGGGCGCGCGACCTGGGCGATGGCTCCAGCACGCGCCTGCAGGCCTACTTCGACCACACATTGCGCGACCAGCCAGGGGCCATCGTCGAAAATCTCAACACACTGGACGTCGAGTTCCAGCACGGGTTCCAGCTGACGTCCGGCCAGCGCGTGCTGTGGGGCGGCGGCTATCGGCACCAGTCAAGTGATGTGGACAACATCAGCGCTGGACTGGCTTTCCTGCCGGCAAAGAGGACCCTGCGCCTGTTCAATGTGTTCGCGCAGGACAAGATCGCCCTGCGGCCCGGCCTCGACCTGACCCTGGGCCTGAAGCTGGAGCACAACGACTACACGGGCCTTGAATACCTGCCCAACGCCCGCCTGGCCTGGAAACCTTCGGCGGGGCACCTGCTGTGGGCGGGGGCATCGCGCACCGTGCGCATTCCATCCAGGCTCGACCGCGAACTCTTCGCCCCTGCAACACCACCCTTTACAGGCCTTGCCGGCGGTCCGGATTTTGTGTCGGAGATCTCCAATGTCTACGAGGTCGGCTACCGCAGCCAGCCCACGCCCGCCCTGTCCTATTCGGCCACGCTGTTCCACCACCAGTTCGACCGCCAGCGCTCCGTCGAGCCCTCAGTGTCCGGCCCCGTCATCTCCAACATGATCGATGGCCGGACCACAGGCATCGAAGCCTGGGGCAATTACCGCGTGAGCAACAGCTGGCGCATGAAGGCCGGCATTTTCTACCAGCGGCAGCGTCTGCAGCTCAAGCCCGGCAGTGCCTCGGTAGGCGGCGTGTCCAACCTGGGCAATGACCCGAGTCACCAGTGGTCGCTGGGATCGTCTTTTGACCTTGGCTCGAATCTCGAACTTGACCTGACCGTGCGCCATGTGGGCGCATTGCCCAGCCCCTCGCTGCCTTCATACACCGCGCTGGATACGCGCCTGGGCTGGCGGCCGCGTCATGATCTTGAAGTGTCATTGACGGTCCAGAACATGGCCGATGCACGCCACGCCGAGTGGGGCGCCCCCGCCACGCGCGCCCAGGTCGAACGCGCGGCGTTTGTGAAGATCGTGTGGCGCCCCTGATGAACTGCCCCATCGCTTCGCCCAGCCGCTGTCGCCGCGCCGCCGTTCGCACGTTTCTGTGCGGCTTGCTGCTGGCGGCCAGCCTGCCTGCGCCGGGCCAGCAGGATGCCACGGCGCTCGAGCGCCGTGTCAAGGCTGCATTCCTGTACAAGTTTGCTGAGTATGTAGAGTGGCCCGAGGGCGCCTTTGCCAGACCCAACGCGCCGGTTACCGTGGGCGTGGCTGGCGCCGACGAGGTCGCGGCCGAACTCACGCAGGTGGTCGCCACCCGCTCTGTGGATGGGCGGCCGGTGCAGGTCAGGAGGCTGCGCGAAGGCGACTCACTGGCCGGCGTGCATGTGCTGTTTGCCGGCCGCGCCGAGAGTGCCCGCGTCATGGCGCTGGCCCGCGCCACACCCTCGCAGCCAATCCTTGTCGTCACTGAAGCCGAATCTGCGCTGAACCAGGGCAGCATCGCGAACTTTGTCATGACAGGTGGTCGCGTGCGCTTCGAGATCGCGCTGGACAACGCCGAGCGTCGCGGCCTCAAGCTCAGCTCGCGCCTGCTCACGGTAGCGCAGCATGTCCGCACCAGCGAGCCATGAGCAACGCACCATGAGCGTACGCCTGCCCTTCAACCACCATATTCCTGCGGGCATTCGCAGTTCGGTGCGCCGCAAGGTCATGCTGGTGGTGCTGGCCACAACCTTCGTGGCCCTGCTGCTCACCGGCGCGGCAATGATGATCTACGACCTGCGTACCTACCATGAGGCCTGGGTCAACGACGTCGTGGCGCAGGCCGACCTGATCGGCCGCGCCAGCGCGCCGGCACTGGCCTTTGATGATGAACGCGTCGCGCGGGAGAACCTGTCCCTGCTCAAGGGCCGGCCCAAGGTTTCCGCAGCAGCGATCTACGACGAGCACGGCCAGCTTTTCGCAAGCTACGCGCGTGAGGGCGGCGCAGCACCCATGTTCCCGCAGGCGCCCGGTTCCGAGGGCTACAGGATCGACGGCAACCAGATGCAGGTGTTCAAACGCATCGAGGCCAACAACAAGGAACTGCTGGGCACGATGTACCTCCAGTCCAGCTATGAGGTCATGGAACGCTTGCGCAGCTACCTGGCCATCCTCGGATCCGTCATGGTGGTGAGCATGCTGGCAGCGCTGCTGGTGGCGGTCTGGCTGCAGGCGAGCGTTACCCGTCCCATCCTGGCCATCAGCAGTGTGGCGCAGCAGGTGATGTCGCGGCGCGACTTCTCGCTGCGCGTGCGCAAGACCACAGATGATGAAATCGGCTACCTGGTGGATGCTTTCAATGCCATGCTCGCCGAAATTGGCGAGCAGACACGCACGCTTGAGAACACCAACAGCACGCTTGAGCTTGAAATGGGCGAGCGCCGCGCCGCCGAGAAGGCCCTGCTCGCGGCAGACCGGCAAAAGGACGAGTTTCTCGCGACGCTGGCGCATGAACTGCGCAACCCGCTGGCACCGCTGCTCAATGCGCTGGACATCATGCGCATTGCCGGCAACGACCCCGGCGCAACGCAATCGGCCCGTGACATGATGGCACGCCAACTGCACCAGTTGGTACAGCTGGTCAACGACCTGCTGGATGTCTCGCGCATCAGCACCGGCAAGATGGTCCTCAAAAAGGAGCGCACGGCCCTTGACGGGATCGTGCAGACGGCGCTGGAGGCCGCCGCCCCGCTCTTCGAGCTGCGCGGCCACCGCCTGCATGTGGAGTTGCCCCGGGAGCCG
>CAZFKW010000045.1:0-11110 GCA_964519795.1 uncultured Ramlibacter sp.
CACGCACCAAGGCCCCGGCCACAGGCTTGCCCTTGTCCAGCGTGGTCACCCAGGCCAGGGCGTTCTCGCGGCCCAGCTTGAAATGCACGCCCAGGTTGGTGACCAGTGCAGAAGTGCGCACATACATGGTTCGCGCGGGGCCAAAGCGGCCATCCAGCAGCGCAGCGCCCAGGGTTTTCGATGCGATCTCCACCACATGAAAGCCTGGCGTCATGGGAATGCCGACCACCTCAAACGGCCGCAGGTCATTGCCGGCGGGCCGGGGCAGCTCCAGCGTCCTCACGCCGGGCTGGCCCTGCAGCAGCGAGACAGTGCGCGACTCGACCCAGCGCGCGTCACGCTCGTCCAGCGCTTTGGGCAGCGGCGTGCGGCTGTCTGCTTCAGCCTGCCTGCGCGGCACATTGAACTGGTCGTAGCGCTGGACCTTGCGGAACCAGGCAATGATGTCTGCATCCGTCTTTGGCTGCAGGTCGTTGACCTTGCCGCCGGCCGCGATGCCCTGCACCTTGAGCGCAGCCTCCACGTTGCGCAGCGTCACGGGCAGCAGCGGGCCGCCTTCAGGTTCGGCGAAGCGCTCCACCACACCGAACGGCGCCGCCGCAAATTTCGCCAGCGGCGGCATCGGGCCTGTGGCCACCTTGAGCGGGAAGTTGTCCGCATTGCGCAGCGTCCGGCCCGACGCATCCTTGAAGTCCTTCGGCAGTTCAAGACTGAACTGCGCCTGCTCCGGGAACACGGGCTTGAATGTGACCTGGTTGACCAGGGCATCCGCATCGCCTTCCTGCTTCTCGAACGCGGGCTTGTAGCTGTCACTGGACGCGTTCAGGCGGATGCCCTCGGCCAGCCTGCGCGGCACCGGCGCATTGAAGACAAGCGTCATCGGCCGTATCGGCAGGCAGGCGGCCTGGGCGTTCTCGCGCTCGCAGTTGAAGCTGGCTGCAAAGGGCTCACGCACCTCGAAGTTGAAGCGCTTTTCCACCGTGTTGGCCACGCCCGACGGGGTGGCCACGCCCTGGCCGAAAACCAGCGACATCTTGGAGGCAGGCGTGAGCCGCCGGTTGCAGGTGAGGGTGGCATAACGCAGCGGGTCCCGCGCGGCTGCCTTGTCCAGGTACTGATACTTGAGCAGGGCCGCGCGTTCGGCACCTTCAATGAGCCGCACCGGCACGCGCTCGCCCAGCCCCTGGACCGCGCACCACACATTGGCCTGCACGCTCTGCAGGGTGGCCGCACCATTGAGCTGCAATATGAAGTACTGCTCCTCGTCGATGCGCGCATAGGTGCCGGGCCGCACGTTCTGCACAAACGGCCCGCCGGTGTTGAACCGGTAGCTCCTGGCCGGCAGTTCCTCGCCCTGGGGTGACTTGAAGCCCGCGCGCGTCTGCATCGTGCAGCTCACGCCCGGCGGCAGGTCGTTTTCAAATTCAAAGGCCCACTCGCGGTCGCTGGTCCAGCGGCCGTTGCCCCGGGTCGCCTGGGCGTCGCTGCAGCTGAGCGCCAATGGCGCGGGCGCCCTGGGGTCGCCAAAGTTGGTGGCGCTCCCGTCGAATCTGGCGACCACTTGCCGGACCTGTGCGACCTCTCCCTGGGGCGACAGGCTGCTGATCTGCAGGGCCTGGGCGCCGGGCGCCCAAAGCACCAGCCCGGCCGCGAACAGCTTCACATGGATGGTTTTCAATGATTCCTCCGGTTGCAGGGCAAGCGTAGCTGAAAACCCGGAGTTTCCCGGGCCAGCCGGCCGGCGCAAGGAAGAAAGTCATGGCTGTAGCCGCAAAAGTGCTGAACCCACGGCGTGGCCTGCACTTGATTTTTCTCAAATGTCCGGATTTGCCATCGCCATACAGTGCCACATTCCCATTTCCAAAGGATCCAGGCGACCATGTCGATCGAACTCTACCGCGACCGTGACCATGCCTGCCTCATGTTTACCGACCTCATTGACGAGGACGGCCAGGCCGTGCAGTCCAACCAGTTCCTGGTGGTTGACCATGGTCAGGGCGCCATCATCGACCCCGGTGGCAACCTCGCCTACAACGAACTGCTCCTTGCGGTGTCGCGCTTTTTCACCCCCTCGCAACTGTCGTACGTCATTGCATCGCATGCCGACCCGGACATCATCGCCTCACTGGATCGCTGGATGACATCAACCCAGGCCAAGCTCGTCATCTCGCGCGTGTGGGAGCGCTTTGCGCCGCATTTCACCAAGGTCGGCAAGACGGAGGGCCGCGTCATCGGCGTGCCCGATGCGGGCGCCCGGCTGCCGCTGGGCGGCAGCGAGCTCTGGCTGTTGCCGGCCCACTTCCTGCATTCCGAGGGCAACTTCCACTTCTATGACCCCATCAGCCGCATCCTGTTTACCGGTGACCTTGGCGTGTCGATGACGACCGGACAGGAGGCGGGTGTCAAGGTGACGGACCTCAAGCCCCATATCCCGCGCATGGAGGGCTTTCACCGCCGCTACATGGTGTCGAACAAGATCCTGCGCCTGTGGGCCCGCATGGCGCGCCAGCTGGACATCTCGATGCTTGTGCCGCAGCACGGCGCACCGATTGAAGGACGGGCGGCCATCAACGACTTCTTCGACTGGGTCGAGTCGCTGATGTGCGGCATCGACCTGTTTGACCACACCAACTACCAGCTGCCCAACGCCCTCATCGACCTGGAACGCAACAAGGTACGGCCCGCGCTGAGGGCCGTGCGCTGACGGCGGTATCCGGGTGGCGCAGGGCAGGGTCAACCGCCTGGTACCCGTCACGGCGGTGCCGGAGCATGCGCCAGACGGGTCCTGCCGGCCGGCCGCTTCAGGCGCAAAGCGCCTTGATCTCCGGCGGTATCGCCACCGCCCGGATGCCGTTCCTGCCGTCCGTGCGCCGCGCCGCGAAGATGCGGACCTCTTCGCATTCCATGATGAGGTCGTCGCCGCGCATCATGCGGTAGGCCTGCACGAAGCTCTTGTCGCGCCACTCCCTGACGCTCACATGCACTTGCAGCGCGTCGCCATAGCTGGCGGTCTTGATGAAACTCGAATGCGTGTCCACCAGCGGCGTGCCGAACACACCCAGGGTCTTCTCTGTCTCATGCCAGGGCGGCACGCCGCATTCAATGAAAAATCGGCGCGAGGCGGCGTCGATCCAGCGGAAGAAGTTGGGAAACCAGACAATGCCCGCCGGGTCACAGTCGCCGAACTCGACATTGACGGTGTGGATGATGGTGCGTGATGCCGGTGCGGGGGTGGAGGTGGGAATCGTTTCAGCCATGCCGCATGTTACGGCAGGGCAGGCGCTGCATCGGGTTGCTGCGCCCGGGAGTCGGGCCGCGCGAGATTGAACCTGCGTGGCGGCTACAGCGGCAGCACGCGGGTGTCGTAGGCGTTGTCCGAGTGGTGCGCATCTGCGCGGGGATCGGCGTGGGCGGTGCCCCCGTTCACGCGCCGGGCACCCGGGGCCGCGGCAGTCACGCTCCAGCGGTTGCCGATGCGCTGCATGCCGGTGAGCGGACCCAGTTCCCTCAGCAGCTTCTGGATGAGCGATTCCGGCATCCCTGCGTCCGGCAACGCGGCCATGATGCGTGGCGCCCACGGCCGGCCCTGGGGGCTGGAGTGGACCAGAGCCATCAGGACGTCCTCCAGGTTCACACCCAGGTGCTTGAGCAGCACGGCTGCGGACTTGCGCCTTCGCGAGCCTTCCAGGATGGCTGCGGCCATCGCTGCGGCTGCGCCGGCGTTGCCGGCCTTCATGGCTGCCTGGGCGGCGGTGACGCGGGTGTAGAAATTCTTGCGGTGTACTGCGGCGCAGAGAATGACCTTGTCGCGCTCTGCCAGGTGGTCGGAGGCAACGATCTCGCCCAGGTGGCGGTAGATGGCCTGGTGCTGCTTGTGGAGCAGGTCGCGGTCCGGCACCACGAGCAGGTTGCGGTCGCAGACCCTGTGCAGTACCGGCGCTCGCGAAGCGGCGCTGCCGTACGGGCAGGGTGCCAGCAGCAGGTCCAGCCTGTGCTCCCGTGACAGCGCACCTGGGGGCGATTCCAGGATGGCGCGCGTGAAGCAGGCCACGGTGGCGGCCTGCCCTTCCATCATGGCGTGGCCGACCGCATGCAGGCCCCGGCGGTCGGCTTTGAGCAGCACATGGCGCAGTGCGGAGTCCACAATGTCGGCCGGGGCCTTGAGGATGGCGTCGGCGTAGCGCGTGACTGCATTGACGCGGCCCTCACCCATGGCGGAGAACAGGCCGGCGACCTGCATCGGGCGGGCCGCCAGGCGCTGGTACAGGTCGGCAGGCTCCAGCGCCGTGGCCAGCGCCAGCGTGCGTCCCACGGATGCCGTGACGCTGTCGGCATGGCCGGCCATCAGCGCCCAGTACAGAAAAGCCGGCGAAGAGCGGTGTTCGTCAGCGACATGGATGTCAGGCGCGCCGTGTCCGGCGCCCTGCCGCGCATCCGGGGGTTGGCGGTGCCATCTGTACAGGCAGCCGATGCGCGGGTCGCCGATGCCGAAGCTGGCGCGCAGGGCCGACTCGGTGATCCAGGCATTCAGCGGCCGGTGCCGCAACCGTGCTGCAGCGTCAACCACGACCCGCTCATGGGTGGCCATGCCGTCAGGGCAGTAGAAGTTGACAATGAACTCGCGGGCGCCGGTGGCGCGAACCCTGGTCTCCAGTTCCAGCGCATAAGTGTGGCTGGGGCTGAGCAGCGCGAAGTGCCGGATTTCACCCACCTCCATGCCCCCCATTTCATGCGCGATCATGTTGCCGAACTGGCTGATCTCAAAGAGCGCCTGCGGCCCCCCCCAGGTGAGGCTTTTGAAGTCGATCGCCGTCCGGGGGCCCGCTGTGGCGGACCCGCTGCCGGTTTTCGGGCCGTGCGGAGCCTGCTGGGTGGCGCGGCGCTGGTTGACCCGGCCGTTCATCCACTGCAGGGCCATGTGCCGGCTCTCGACCATGCGCGCGTGGGGCGGCAGGGAGTGGAGGTCGCTGGCGCGGAAGGGAGCGCTCCAGCTGGACGCGGGAGGCGTCGGCGCTCCCCGCCCTGGTTCTGCGGCCTTTGCACTCGCGGCCGGCGATGCCGCAGCAGGGGCCTTGAGGTCGGGCTTTGATGATTCAGGCACGCCGGGCAAGGTGCGTGCGAGCTGCAGGTGCTCCAGCATGGGCAGGCTGCTCCAGCCGCGCACCGCAAACCTGCGCGGCATGGCGTTCCCGCTGTCCGGTGCCGGAAGTATCAGCGTGGAGATTCCCGCATGGCCGCCGGCCGCTGAATGCGCCTGCAGTGCGGACCAGGCGTCTGGTGGAAGCTGCGCCACCAGGCTGGCGTGTTCCGTGTCCAGCTGCTGGAAGTCAAGCACCTCACCCTTGAGGCATTGCAGCAGCCTGTCGGCAACATCATCGGGCGCGTATCCGGCCCGCATCGCCTGCTCCATGCCGGGCGTGTACTGCAACGCATTGCAAAGTGCCGCCTTCGCGCTGGCCTTGACCCGGGAAAACGTGGACCCGTTCTGCATGGAAACTTGCTCCTTGGCGTGCAGGTGGAATGCGCCTTCGCCAGGCGGCGCACTGACCCGGCCATGTTATGAGCGGGTCCCGGCGGATCAACCTATACATCGGGATGCCGCCTGATGCGGCGCGTGCGCTTCAGCGCTGCACGGCCTTCAGCACGTTCTCGGCGGTTGCCGGCGCGTCCATGTCAACCGGTGTGGCCGGCAAGCCCCTGCCCGCACGGGCCGAGGCAACAGCTTCACGCAAGGCCTCCCACACGCTGATGGCCAGCATGAAGGGCGGTTCGCCCACGGCCTTGCTGCCGAAAACATTGTCTTCGCGGTTCGGCTCGGGCCACAGGTCCACCTTGAAATGCTCCGGAATGTCGCCGGTGGCCGGTATCTTGTAGGTGCTGGGTGCGTGCGTGCTCAGGTAGCCCTTTGCGTTCCATACCAGCTGCTCTGTCGTGAGCCAGCCCATGCCCTGCACGAAGCCGCCCTCGATCTGGCCGATGTCGATGGCCGGGTTGATGCTGCGGCCCACGTCATGCAGGATGTCCACCTTGAGCACGCGGCTCTCGCCGGTGAGCGTGTCGATGGCCACCTCGGTACACGCCGCGCCATAGGCAAAGTAGTAGAACGGCCGGCCGGTGAGCGTGGTCTTGTCGTAGTGGATCCTGGGCGTGCGGTAGAAGCCGTCGCTCCAAAGCTGGATGCGGTTGGTATAGGCCGTGCTCACCACATCGGCAAAGCAGCGCGTGGCCTTTGGCGAGATGACCTGCCCGGCCTCGAAGCGCACCGCGCCTGCGCCGCAGCCGTCGAGCCCGGCCACATAGGCCGCCAGGTTATCGCGCACATTGCGCGCCGCAAATTGCGCAGCGCGGCCGTTCAGGTCGGTGCCGCTGGAGGCGGCCGTGGCGCTGGCATTGGGCACCTTGCTGGTGTCGGCTGCGGTGGAGATGACGCTGTCAAACGGCACGCCCAGCTCGTCCGCCACCACTTGCGCGATCTTTGTATTGAGGCCCTGGCCCATCTCGGTGCCGCCATGGTTCACCGTCACGCTGCCGTCGGTGTACACATGCACCAGCGCGCCGGCCTGGTTGAACTGCGTGGCGGTGAACGAGATGCCGAACTTGACCGGCGTGATGGCAATGCCGCGCTTGATGACGGGGCTCGCATCGTTCCATTGCGCAATCGCCTTGCGCCGTGCGCGGTAGGACGAGGTTTCTTCGAGCCTTGCCATCAACGGCGCGAGGATGTTGTCCTCCACCTTCATCTGGTAGTGGGTGGTGTCGCGGCGCCGCTCAGGGGTGCTTGCGGTCTTTGGCGCGACCACGTCATCGCTGTACAGGTTGCGCCGCCGCACATCCAGCGGGTCCAGGCCCAGCGCCCGCGCGATGTCCCCCAGGATGGTCTCGATGGCGATCACACCCTGCGGCCCGCCGAACCCGCGGAACGCGGTGTGGCTCTGGGTGTTGAGCTTGCAGCGGTATGAAGTGATGTCCACGTCTTCCAGGAAGTACCCGTTGTCGCAGTGGAAGACGGCGCGGTCAGCCACGGGGCCACTCAGGTCGGAGGAGAAGCCGCAGTTGGCAGCCAGCATCAGCTCCAGCCCGCAGAGCAGTCCGGTATCGTCAAAGCCGGCGGTGTATTCATAGGCAAACGGGTGGCGCTTGCCGGTGATCATGAAATCGTCGTCGCGGTCAAAGCGCAGCTTGACCGGGCGCCTGAGCTTGTGTGCGGCCAGCGCCGACCATACGGCCAGGTGCCCGGCCTGTGTCTCCTTTCCGCCAAAGCCACCGCCCATGCGCCGGCATTCCACGCGCACCGCGCCATTGGGAATATGCAGCGCATGCGACACCCAGTGCTGGATCTCGCCCGGGTGCTGGGTGCTGGAGTACACCAGCCACTGCCCCTGCTCCTGTGGCACGGTGTACGCCACCTGGCCCTCCAGGTAGAAGTGCTCCTGTCCGCCGACCTCGAACGCGCCATGCAGTGTGTGCGGCGCCTTGCCGATGGCCTTGGCCGCATTGCCGCGCTGTACCCGCACGGGTGGCAGCACGAAGTTCTGTGCCTTCAGTGCTTCCTGAACCGTCAACACCGCAGGCAGTTCCTCGATGTCAAGCGTGACCTTGCGTGCGGCGCGCCGGGCCTGCATCACCGTGTCTGCCACGATCACGCCGACGACCTGTCCGACATGCTCCACCATCGTGCCCGCAAAAATCGGCTCGTCATGCATGAAGGTGGCCAGCATCGGGTCGCCGGGAATGTCCTCATGCAGCACGATGCCGCGCACGCCGGGCATGGCCAGGGCCGCAGTTGCATCAATGCCCCTGAGCTTGCCATGCGCCACGGTGGACATCACGGGCGCCGCATGCAGCGTGCCCTTGACCTCGGGAATGTCGTCGATGTAGGTGGCGGCGCCTGCTACCTGGGCGCGAGCGCTCTCATGTGCATGCGAGCGGCCGGCGGCCGGGCGGACCGGGGCAGGGGGCGGAGCAACAGGCGGTGCCGGCGCAGCGGCGACTGAAGCGGCAGGGGTGGTCCTGCTTGTGACGGTGACTGGATCGTTCATGAGCTTGGCTTCCACGTTCCTGTCATTGCGGGCTGAACCCGGAATCCATGCCGGCAAGCGACAACTGCGGAATCGTCCGTTCAAGGTTGATATGCGTGACCCCCTGGCTCTCCAGCCAGAAGCGCTGCATCAGGTTGCCGAGCACCTCGCTGCGGTAGGCCGCCGAGGCCCGCATGTCCGAGATCGGCTGGAACTCGGCGCGCAGCGCGGCCGTGGCGGCCATGGCTGTGTCTGCGGTCCATTGCTGGCCAAGCAGGGCGGCTTCGGTCTGGACTGCGCGCACGGGCGTTGCAGCCACGCCTCCCGCGCCGATGGACACATGTGCCACCTTGCCGGCATTGAGCGTCATGTTCACGACCAGGCACACTGCGGAAATATCGTCGTCATACCGTTTCGATATCTTGTAGGCCCTGAGGAATCCGGCCCCCCCGCTCGTCGCCTTTGCTGGCAGCGGCACCTTGATCCAGGCCAGCACCTCATCCTTGGCCATCACGTTCCTGCGGTAGCCGGTATAGAGTTTTTCCAGCGGGATCTCGCGGTGCCCCCGCTTGCTCATGAGCACCACGTTTGCGCCCAGGGCAATCAATAGCGGCATGGAGTCGCCGATGGGCGAGCCGTTGGCCACGTTGCCACCCAGCGTGCCGGAGTTGCGCACCGGCAGCCCCGCAAAGCGGTTGGCAAAGGTCTTGAGTCCTGGCCGGTCACTGACCAATGCAGCGTATGCATCCGTGAGCGTGACGGCTGCGCCGATGGCAATGTGGTGCCTGTAGCGCTCGATGCGCCGCAGTTCGCGCACCTGGGTCACATCGAGGATGCGGTCGAACGCCATGTGCATCTTGGTCACCCACAGGCCGACGTCTGTGCAGCCGGCGACGATCTGCGCGTCAGGATGGGCGGCGCGGGCTTCGAGCAGTTCGTGGAGGCTCAGCGGCGACAGGTAAGCCGACCCTGCCGCGCCGGCCTGCGGTTTGATCTTGCGAAGCTGTCCGAGCAGCTTTGCCTCATCCACATCCACCGCCGGCAAGGCCGCCATCTGCTGCGCTGCATCAAGAATCGGCCGGTAGCCGGTGCAGCGGCAGAGGTTGCCCGACAGTTCTTCCTGCGCCAGCTCGCGGGTGATGGCGCGGCCCTGGCAGACATGGTTTTGATACATGCCGAACAGGCTCATGACGAAACCCGGGGTGCAGAAGCCGCACTGGCTGCCGTGGCACTGGACCATGGCTTCCTGCGCGGGGTGGAGCAGGGCGGGAGTGCCCGGTTCCGGCTGGCACGCCGCCTGGGGCGCGATGTCTTCCACCGTCCACAGCGCCATGCCGTCCACCGAGTGCGCCAGGCGGATGCAGCTGTTGATGGTACGGTATTTGATGCGGTTGCCGTCAGGCTCGCCAAGGACGACGGTGCAGGCGCCGCAGTCGCCCTCGCCGCAGCCCTCCTTGGTGCCGGTGCAGCCCAGGTCCTCACGCAGCACTTCCAGCAGCGTGCGGCCCGGTGGTACATTGGCCAGGGAGACGGGCTCACCCCGCCGGATGATCCGGATGGTTTTGGTGCTCATTGAATAACAGTATGGTTCATGCCACGGCTTTTTCTGCAAGGGTTCCGCGCGTGGCTACAAGGGTAGGCCCCCCGGGCCCTGACCGGCATAAGCTTTGGCGTATGGCAGGAATGCGGGCAAAGGTATGAGAGAGCAGGCGCTTTTCGACAAGATAGACCTCCACTTGATCAGGGTCTTGCATACTGTGTTGACTGAACGCAGCGTCTCGCGCGCCGCCATCCGAATGGGCATGTACCAGCCCGCCGTCTCCGCAGCGCTCAAGCGCCTGCGCGACCTGGCGGACGATCCCCTTTTGGTGCGTTCTGGCTCCGGCATGGTGCCCACGGACGCCGGCCTCAGGATGGTCGAGCCCAGCGCAAGCATCCTGCGTGCCGCCGAAGTGCTGTTCACCGACGCCCGCGGCTTTGACCCGCAGACCGCCCGCAGCACCTTCCGCGTGGCAGCGAGCGACTACCTCGACCCGCTCTTTCTCCCCCTGCTGGTTGCCGACATCAAGGCCGGCGCGCCGCTGTGCCACATCGAGATCCATCCGCTGACGGGCAGGTCCGACTACCACGCCCACCTGGCACAGGGCGAGGTTGATGTTGTCATCGGCAACTGGCTGAAGGCGCCGGACGACCTGCACATGGGAAGGCTGTTTGGCGATGAGGTGGTCAGCCTGGTCAGCAGGGACCACCCGGCCGTGCGCCGCAAATGGGACCAGGCGGCCTGGCTGGAGGCCGAGCACATTGCCCCCACGCCCACCCACCCCGGCGCCAAGGGCGTGATTGACGAGCACCTGGAGCACAATGGCCTGCGCCGCAATATCACCGCGCGCTGCCCGCATTTCGGCTTGATCCCGGACATGGTGGCAGGAAGCTTGCTGGTGCTCACCACCGGCCGGCAGTATTGCGAGCGCTACCTGGACCGGTTGCCGGTGAAGATACTGCCTTGCCCGGTAGACTTCCCCCGACTGATGTACTACCAGCTCTGGCATGAACGCACCCATGCATCGCTGTCGGCCAGGTGGCTGCGCGAGCGGGTCAAGACAGTGGCTGCAACCCTGCGCAAGGACGAGAATAAAATCATGAAAGAGTCAGCCGCGTGATCACTTCAAGGCTGGAGCTGTCCGGCATCACCAAACGCTACCCGGCCGTTGTTGCGAACAGCGACGTCTCGCTGGCCGTGCAGCCGGGCGAAACCCATGCCGTGCTGGGCGAGAACGGCGCCGGCAAGTCCACGCTCATGAAGATCATCTACGGCTCGGTCAAACCCGACACCGGCACGGTGAGCTTCAATGGCAAGCCGGTGCACATCCGCAACCCGCAGGAGGCGCGGGCGCTGGGCATCAGCATGGTGTTCCAGCACTTCAGCCTGTTTGACACGCTCACGGTGGCCGAAAACGTCTGGCTGGGCCTGGACAAAAGCCTGAACCTGGCCCAGGTGACGCAGCGCATCACGGCCAAGGCCGGCGAATACGGGCTGGACATCGACCCCTCGCGCCCGGTGCACACGCTGAGCGTCGGCGAGATGCAGCGTG
>CAZFKW010000045.1:11188-11913 GCA_964519795.1 uncultured Ramlibacter sp.
TCATCCGCGCGCTGCTGACCAACCCGCAGTTGCTCATCCTGGACGAACCCACCTCGGTGCTGACCCCCCAGGCGGTGGAGAAGCTCTTTGTGGTGCTCAAGAAGCTCTCCTCCGAGGGCTGCAGCATCCTGTACATCAGCCACAAGCTGCACGAAATCCGGGAGCTGTGCACGGCCTGCACAGTCTTGCGCGGCGGCAAGGTCACGGGCGTATGCAACCCGCAGGAGGAGAGCAACGCATCCCTCAGCCGCCTGATGATTGGCGCCGAGCCGCCGGCGCTGGAGCACCGCGAGGTCAAGACCGGCGCCACGGTGCTGAGCGTGCGTGCCTTGAGCCTGCCGCGCGAAGACCAGTTCGGCGTGGACCTGGATGCCGTCTCGATGGAAGTCATGGCAGGCGAAGTGGTCGGCATTGCCGGCGTCTCGGGCAACGGCCAGAGGGAACTGCTCTATGCGCTGTCGGGGGAAGACACCCGCGCCGATGCGGCCATGATCCAGGTCTTCGGCAAGGATGCCGCCCGTCTCGGCCCGCACCAGCGGCGCGACATGGGCGTGCATTTTGTGCCTGAGGAGCGGCTGGGCCGCGGGGCGGTCCCGACGCTGGGGCTGGCCCACAACCTGCTGCTCACCCGCGACGATGCGCTGGGCAGAAGCGGCTGGATCAACGTGAAGAGCCTGCAGGTGCAGGCCGCCCCGGCGGCCGAGGTGTTTGCCCCGGGCCCGAAC
>CAZFKW010000045.1:11923-14654 GCA_964519795.1 uncultured Ramlibacter sp.
AGGTGCAGGCCGCCGGCATCATCAGCCGGTTCAACATCAAGGCCGGCGGGCCGGATGCGGCGGCCAAGTCGCTGTCGGGCGGCAACCTGCAGAAATTCATTGTCGGGCGCGAGATCGATGCCAACCCCAAACTGCTCATCGTGTCGCAACCCACCTGGGGTGTGGACGTCGGCGCGGCCGCGCAGATCAGGGGCGAGATCCTGGCCCTGCGCGATGCGGGCTGTGCCGTGTTGGTGGTCAGCGAGGAACTGGATGAGTTGTTCGAGATCTGCGACCGGCTGTACGTCGTTGCCAAAGGGCGGCTCTCGCCGTCCATCCCGCGGGCGGAAGCAACAGTCGCTCAGATCGGGGAGTGGATGAGCGGTCTCTGGGACCTTGCCGGCCGGACTGCGGCGGCTCAGCCGCAGGCGTTGCAGCCAACTGACAGGAAAGGCGCAGCCCATGCTCAAGCTTGAACCCCGCCCCGAGCCGTCAAAGCTCTGGAGCACCGGCTCGCCCCTGCTGGCGCTCGCCATCACCGTCGTCATCGGGGTCATCCTCTTCCTGGCCCTGGGCAAGGACCCGGTGCGCGGGCTGCTGGTGTTTTTCTGGGAGCCCATCAAGACGCCCTACGCGCTGGGCGAGTTGATGGTCAAGGCCACGCCACTGCTGGTGATTGCGCTGGGGCTGGCGGTGTGCTTCCGCTCCAATGTCTGGAACATCGGGGCCGAGGGGCAGTTCGTGATCGGCGCCGTTTGCGCGGGCGGCGTGGCGCTGTTGGCCGACAAGGAAACCGGCCGCTGGATCTTCGTTGCCGTCATTTTCGCGGGCATCCTGGGCGGCATGTTCTGGGCAGGCATCACGGCGCTTTTGCGGGACCGGTTCAACGCCAATGAGATCCTGGTGAGCCTCATGCTTGTCTATGTCGCCACCATGGTGCTGAGCTACCTGGTGTACGGCCCCTGGAAAGACCCGGCGGGCTACAACTTCCCGCAGAGCAAGACCTTTGAGGCGGTGACGCAGATTCCGCGCCTCATGGCCGGCTCGCGGGTGAGCCTGGGGCTGCTGATAGCGCTGGCAGGCGTTGCCGCGCTGTGGATATTCCTGTTCCGCACCCGCGCGGGCTTTGCACAGCAGGTGGGCGGCCTGGCGCCTGCCGCCGCACGCTACGCCGGTTTCTCATCACGCAAGGCCTTGTGGACGGCGCTGCTGGTGTCCGGCGGCGCGGCAGGCCTGGCAGGCGCGCTGGAGGTGGCCGGACCGATCGGCCAGCTCACGCCCTACGTGCCGGCTGGCTATGGCTTTGCCGCCATCATCGTCGCCTTTGTCGGGCGGCTGCATCCGGTCGGCATGGTGTTCTCGGCCATCCTCATGAGCATGTTCTATATCGGTGGTGAACTGGCTCAGTCGCGCCTGGGCCTGCCCAAGTCATTGACCGGTGTGTTCCAGGGGCTGCTGCTGTTCACGCTCCTTGCCTGCGACACTTTGATAGCCTATCGGCTCCGCTGGACGGGCTTCAAGGGCACGGCGCTTGCAGGAGGGACCCGGTAATGGAATCCTACGCACTCCTCCTGGCTGCTACGCTCAACGCCGGCACGGTGCTGGCCATCGCGGCGCTCGGCCTGCTCATCAACGAGAAGGCCGGCATCGTCAACCTGGGCGCCGAAGGCATGCTGCTGTGCTCGGCCATTGCCGGGTTTGCTGTTGTTGTGCATACAGGTAGCGACCTGGCCGGCTTTGCTGCCGGCATGGGGGCCGGCGCGCTGCTGGCCGCCATCTTCGGCGTGCTCGTGATCTGGCTGAATACCAACCAGTACGCCACGGGCCTGGCGCTCAGCCTGTTCGGCGCAGGCTTCTCGGCCTTTGCCGGCATCACGTATGTGCAGGAGAAGCTGCCCGAGCGGCCCAATTTCTCCATCCCGCTGCTGGGCGACATTCCGCTCATCGGCCCGGCGCTGTTCCGCCAGCATCCACTGGTGTACCTGACCATCGCAATGGTGGGGGGGCTGATCTGGTTCCTGTATCGCACGCGCGCCGGCCTGGTCCTGCGCTCGGTGGGCGAGTCGCCCGAGTCGGCCCATGCGCTGGGCTACCCGGTGCGCCTGATCCGGCTCGCGGCGGTGGTCACGGGCGGCGCGCTCTGCGGCCTGGCAGGCGCCTACATTTCGGTCATCTACACGCCCCTGTGGGTGGAGGGCATGGTCGCGGGCAAGGGCTGGATCGCGCTGGCGCTCACCACCTTTGCCACCTGGCGCCCGGCACGGGTGTTGCTTGGTGCCTACCTGTTTGGCGGCGTGACCATGTTGCAGTTCCACATGCAGGGCATGGGCGTGGAGGTGCCCAGCCAGTTCCTGACCATGCTGCCCTACATCGCCACCATCGTCGTGCTGGCATTGATCTCGCGCAATCCGGCCTGGATCCGGGTGAACATGCCCGCATCACTTGGAAAGCCTTTCTACCCCGGTTCATAATTGCCGGTTGCAAATAATTTGCGAATTTTGATCTTGACAACCACCCTCCAGAAGGAAATGAGATGACTGACCTGAAGAAACGCTCCATGCTCAAGCTGGCAGCCCTGTCTGCCATTGCCGCCGCGACCCTGGCGGGTTGCGGCAAGAAGGAAGAGCCCGCACCTGCACCGGCGCCCGCTCCCGTCGCGGCCCCTGCGCCCAAGCCCGAGCCGCTGAAGATCGCCTTTGCCTACGTCGGCCCGGTGGGCGACGGCGGCTGGACCTTCGCGCACGACAACGGC
>CAZFKW010000046.1:0-14570 GCA_964519795.1 uncultured Ramlibacter sp.
CCGGAACCAGGCGGAATGCTCTTGTGGCGTGATAACACCCCCCTGAAAGGCATTGGCACGCACGACCGGGTCGTTGGCCCACTCCAGCAGGAGTTCCTCGTCAGCGGAGGCCGCAGCCCGGATCTGCAGTTCCCGTGTCACACCCGTACAGATAACCGCCGCCGCCCGCGCAGCACCCTTGCCGTCCACCAGTTGCCGGCTGCGTACAGCAAGCGCCTGCCGGCCATCGGCATCACCCAGCAACGCCAGCACGGCGGTACCCACCGCGCCGCAAACGTCATCCTCAGGCTGCGCCCAGACGAGCACCCCCTGCGCCTCTAGGTATGGAAGGACGGAGCGCTGGTTGTCCGCGACGAGGCACGCGACGGTGGGGACACCGACGCAGCAGCGTTCCCAGGTGGCACTCCCTCCTGCACCGATCTGCAGGTCATGGCGCGAGAAGAAAGCCGCCAAGTCTGGCAGATCAGCCGAAAGTCTTGTGTCCGGCCACCGCGCGCAAAGAGCCTGCAACTGGCTGAAGTGGGGACTCAAGGGTGATGAAACGATCTCGACCGGCCCCGAAAAACCGGCAACTTCGCGGCAGCCCAGCAAGGCCGCGCCGCAAGCGCCGCCGGGGTCTGTTCCCCCCATGAAGATGCCGATACTGCGGACGGTTCCGGAAAAGCGATAGCGAGGCCCCCGCGCATACGCCTGCGACAATAGCGCGAACCGCGGGCCAGCGAGCAGGACCGCCCCCGGAGCGAGGACCTTGCTGAACTTCCCCCGGGAATCAGGATGGAAGTTCGGATCAATGACAATATCAGCCAGCAGCGGCCTGTCGGCCAGGTCATCAATGGCTGCCAGCCTGCATGGGAGACGATCACGTACAGCGCTGTGCCATGCCCCGCCCACGCCATAGTGGTCCACAACCACGAAATGGGGCGCAAAGGATGCGACTGCCGCGATGGCCGCCTGCGCATCTCCAGGCGAAGACCCTGCTTCCAGCCACAGCACCTCAAAATCCCCGGATTGCATCAGCACTGCGGATGTCCCGTCCAGCGGATGCATCACGAACCGCACTTCCGCGCCGCATTGAACCAGCGCATGGGCCAATGCCAGGCAGCGGCGCACATGCCCCGTGCCGATGACGGCCGATGCGTCGGCCCGGATTGCGACCCTCAGCAAAGCCATGGCGCGCCGCCGTCCACGTCAGGCCGGGCCAGGCACAAAGGCAGAGCGCACCGCAATACCCGCAGCTGCAAGGGCCTTCTTGGCTTCGGCCGGCGTCTGTTCGGTGAAATGGAACATGCTGGCTGCGGCCACCGCCGACGCCCCCGCATCCTGGATGGCCTGGCGCATGTGTTCATAGTTGCCCGCACCGCCCGATGCCACGACCGGCACGTTAACCGCCCGCACGACAGTCTGGATAAGGGCAAGGTCATAACCCTGCATCGTGCCATCGCGATCAATCGATGTCAGCAGGATTTCACCTGCCCCGAGGTCTGCAAGCTGGCTCGCCCACTCTGCCGGCGTACGGCCCGTATCGCGCGTTCCTGAATGGCTGAAGCAACGCCACCCTCCCGCACCGTCAGGGCGCGCATCAATGCTTGCCACGACGCACTGTGCGCCAAACCTCCTGGCCGCTTCAGTGACAAGGCCGGGATTCTCATAGGTCGCACTGTTCACGCACACCTTGTCCGCCCCGGCGCGCAGCAAGGCCTGCATCTGCCCCGTATCGCGCACGCCGCCGCCCACAGTGAACGGGACAAAGCATTCGTCGGCGAAGTCGGAGACCGACTCGACATCCGGCTCCTGGCCAGAGTGACTGGCCGTGATGTCGACCAGCACCAGTTCATCCACATCCCGGGTGTTGTAAACCTTGATGGCCGGCAAAACCGGTCCGACACGGCGCCAGCTGTCAAAGCCCACGCCCTTGACAAGGCCCACGCCCTTCCAGAGGAGCGTCGGGATGACTCGGACCTTCAGCACGGGTACTCCAGGAAATTTTTCAGTATCCGCAACCCGGCCCGGGAGCTTTTTTCGGGATGAAACTGGATTCCCATGATGTGCCCATCCGCGACTGCCGCCGCTATCGGCAAGCCGTATTGAACCGTGGCGGCAACCGACTTGCCATCTGCGGGCAATGCATAGCTGTTTGAAAAATAGACATCTGTGCCTGAAGGAATCGACCTGAGCAACTGATGGCCGGCGTTGGCGATCTCCAGGGAGTTCCAGCCCTGCTGGGGAATCCTCATTGAGCAACCCAACGCATCAAGCCGCTGGACAGTGCCAGGCACCAGACCCAGGCCCCGCGTTGCCTTCCCGGGCGCAGCGCTCTCGGTTCCCGCCCCGGCCATCACCTGCATTCCTACGCAGATGCCCAGGATCGGACGGCGCTCATCACGCACGAGTTGAACAATCTTTTCGACCCAGCCGCCATCCGCAAGACGCTCCATCGCATCCCTGAAATTGCCAACGCCCGGCAGGATGATGCGGCTGGCGTGGGCCAGTTGCCCGGGCACATCCGCGATCACGGCATCCGTGCCGATGGCGCGCAATGCACGCATTACCGAACCCAGGTTTCCTGCCTCGTAGTTGACAATGCAGGTCGTCATGCGTTGTCATAGTTGATCTTCCTGAGGTTGCCGCGCGCATCCTTGACAAGCGCTCCGCCCTCGCGCACGAAGATCTTTTTGTTGGTGAACTTGTCGCAGACGCGGATGAACTCATCCACGCCCATTCCGAGCGGCTCCAAGATGTCGGCCAGCGGCTTGCCCAGGTACTCCCACGGGAACAGGCCATCCAGCCGGCGCACGGCATCCAGGCCGTCCTGGCGGGTCAGCCGGCCCCTGCGGATGTGAAGGCAGGCCAGGTCGGTGGCACGGCCAAAGCCGAACTTCAGAAACTTGAAGTAGTCATGAATACCGGTCTGGTGGTTGTCGAGGTTTTCGTAGTTGACCATCGAGCCCTCCACCACCTTGTCGTAGGTGATGAAACCATTGGACTGGGCGATCAGGGTGTTGGACAGGCCGTCCCACGGCAGGTAATAGCCGAGAAAAAGTCCGGTCACACCCACGCGCGCCAGTTCCTCGTCACTTGGGTAGCTGTAGGGAATCAGCTGCCTGGCCTCAATGCCTTCCATGCCGACCAGGTCCGACACGCGCATGCCCAGGAGGCCGCCAAATTCCTCAAGCCAGCGGCGATTCAGGATACTACCCTCAGCCGCTGACGCCGGTCCGCCATACTCGTTCTGGGAGTTCTCACCCCACACAATCAGGGGGACATTGAACTGGACTGCCGCCCGCACCGGTATCGTGAAAATCCCGACGTGCTCCGGCCACGAAATGTCGCCGACCTGCGTCAGGCCAATGCGATTGAGCCTGGCACGCACCAGCGGATTGGGTGACATCTCCACATAGTCCACGCCGAGGTGCTTCAGATTCTGGATGTTGCGCCGCCCGAGTTCCGACAAATCACAGGTTGTGGATGTCACGCACAGCGGATTCAGGCCCAGCTGCAACATGCGTACGACCTGGTAGGTGCTGTCCTTGCCGCCGCTCACCGGAACAATGCAGTCCCAGTTGCTCCCGTCGCTGCGCCGGTATCGGTCCAGGACCTTCAACAACTCTGACTTGCGTGCCTCCCAGTCGACCGTCGCCCGGTTTTCATAACTGCGACAGGCATTGCAAATGCCTTCCTCGTCCAGGTGCAGGTCCGGCTTGGTATCCGGCATGACACAACGCTTGCAGTAGTGCAACATGTCAGCCCCTTTTCTCCATGAGGAACCAGGTGATGTCGTCCTGCGGGAAGTTCGGGTCGCGGCGGTAGGCAAAGCCGTAATCCACCAGCGTCAGGTCTTTGTGACGATCCATCAGTTCGCCACAGAAGTCCCGCTTGAACAGCCGGTCCGCATGGCCACGGTAGTTGATGGCGACTGGCACGGGGTTGTAGTACTCGCCAATCAGCAGGTACTTGCCGGTGGATGCATGAAGCTTGTCGTAGACCAGCGACAACACATCCGGGTTGATGTGGATGAGCACCCCCTTGATCAGGACAAGGTCATGGGTGCGCCGTGCCTGGTGATCCAGAATCGATTCCTGGAAGACATTGGCTGCGGGCACGACCTCGGCCAGCTGCCGCGCCGCCTCGGCATTGATTTCGATCCCGTACTGCTCCTGCCCGGGATGCAACAGCTTGAGCGCCTTCAGGTTCATCCCGATGTTGGCGCCAAACTCGATGCAGCTTTGCACGCCGCGGGCCTGGCGCAGCGCCTTCGAGAAGAAATCCAGATTGGACGCCAGCAGCGCATCCCCCCTGTTGCGCCCGATGTATTCCGTGCCAAATTCACCCGCCCAGAAAGCTTCCTGTTCCGTCTTGAATGTCATGAATTTACCTCTCACCCTTGAGAAACCGCCTTTTGCCCGATATGGGCATTGATTTTGACCCAATCCGGATGCTGCTCCAGCAATGCCAGAACGTCCTTCCAGCTGAACTGCGGGTTTTGCGGGTACAGGGTACCGATGATGCGCGAGACCAGGTCAAAGTCTTCGGGCGTATCCACAGTCCACCGGTGGGCGCTCAAATCCGGCGCCGTCACCCATGAACTGAGCTGGAAACGGTCAGGACGCCAGTAGATGAACGGCGTGACATGTTCCCTTTCCTGCGGGTCACGCGCTTCGTGGCCCGCTTGATAAAGTGCCTGAACCGTCATGACTTCAACTGCAAGACCATAGGGGAAGGAAGGTTCAAGCATGTTGGACAGGTAGTCGCAGCGCGGCAAGGAATGAAACCTGGCAATGGCTTCGTCCAGCAAGACCGGGTCCATCAGGGGACAGTCTGACGTCACCCTCACCACCGTCTGCACGTTGAACTTACGCGCCGCCTGGACGTATCGGGAGAGGACGTCCTGTTCGGACCCGCGCGTGAATTCAATGCCTTCGTCATTGCAGAAGGAGACGATGGCATCATCCGTGGCGTTCACGGTTGTGGCAACAACAATGCCGTCAAGCCGCAACGCACGGCGCATCCGTTCAAGCTGCCAGGACAGCAGCGGCCTGCCCCGCACCGGGATGAGTACCTTGCCCGGCAGCCGGGTGGACGTCATGCGGGCCTGGACGATGGCCACAGCGCAGCACGCTGGCCACCCGCTCCTGCCCGGCATCGTCCAGCAGGGGGAAAAGGGGAATTGACAGCGCCCGGCGCGCGTAGGCCTCAGCGGCAGGAAACATGCCGCTTGTGAACCCCAGGCGCCGGTAGTACGGCTGGAGGTGGATGGGCGTGTAATGGACGTTGACACCGATGTTGGCTGCGCGAAGACGCGCAAAGACCTCGGCACGAGACACGGGCGCATCATCGTCCACCTCAACGACATACAGGTGCCACGAGCAGCTTCGGTCAGCAGGCCGCACGGGCAATTTCAGGGGCAGATCCTGCAGAAGCCCCGGATAGCGCGAAGCCAGATGCTCACGCCTGGCCTGTAAGTGCCCAAGACGGGAAAGCTGCGCGTGGCCCAGCGCGGCCTGGATGTCGGTGAGCCGGTAGTTGAAGCCGAGGATCTGTTGCTCATAGCACCACGGACCTTCCGGCACCTGCTCCATCTCCCCCGCCTCACGAGTGATGCCATGACTGCGCAACAGCCGCAGCCGGGCCGCAAGCACGGCACTCTGCGTTGCCAGCAAGCCACCTTCGCCCGTCGTAATGATTTTCACCGGGTGAAAGCTGAAGACCGAGATGTCGGCGTATTGCTGACCGACCGGGAATCCCTGGTAGCTCGCCCCCACGGCATGAGATGCATCCGCCACGATGGCAAAGCCGTACTCATCCGCCAGCTGGCGCATTTCGCGGAGGTCGCAGGGCAGGCCCGCAAAATGCACAGGGATCACCACGGACGGCAGGCGGCCGGCCGATTTTGCCCCTTGGAGCTTCAGCGACAGCGCCTTGGCGCTCATGTTGCGGGTTGCCGGGTCAATGTCGACAAAGTCCACATCAGCGCCGCAATACCGGGCGCAGTTTGCCGAGGCCACGAAGCTGTTCGGCGTGGTCCAGACCACCTTGCCCGGCCCGACGTCCAGCGCCAGGCAAGCCAGGTGCAGGCCGGCCGTGGCATTGGACACTGCGACGGCATGAGCGACACTATGCGCCTGTGCAAAAGCTGCCTCAAATGCGGGCACAGCCGGACCCTCACGCACGGCGGCAAGATCGGACTCTTCAATGGTCTGCGTCGCATAGGGAATGAAGGCCATCAGAACGCCCCGATTTTTGACTCGTGCGCGGCGATCCACACCCTCAGCGACTCGATGCTCATCCATTCGGCATTGTTGTCGCTGGAATAGGTAAAGCCTTCATCGACGCGCCGCCCGTCCTTGATGCGCTTGAAATCGGTGTGCCAGCTATGGATGGCAGGAAGTATCTTGAAATGCTGGGGATACTCATATGTGTAGTGCGCATCCTCGGCACTGATCATCTGCTCATGGAGCTTCTCGCCGGGTCGGATGCCCACCACCTCGTGGCGGGCCCGGGGAGCCACGGCCAGGGCAATCTCCGGCACCTTCATGGAAGGAATTTTCTTGACATAGATCTCGCCACCTTCCATGTCCTCGAAGGCATGCCATACCAGTTCCACGCCCTGCTCAAGGGTGATCATGAAGCGGGTCATGCGCTCATCCGTGATTGGCAGCACGCCCTTGTCCCGGATGGACAGGAAGAAGGGAATGACGGAACCGCGCGAGCCCATCACGTTGCCATAACGCACCACTGAAAATTTGCAGCCGTCAGCACCAGCATAGGAGTTTCCCGCAACAAACAGCTTGTCAGATGCAAGCTTCGTCGCGCCGTAGAGATTGACGGGGCTGCTGGCCTTGTCGGTGGACAATGCCACAACGCCCTTGACTCGCTTGTCAATACAGGCGTCGATCACGTTCATGGCGCCATTGATGTTGGTCTTGACGCATTCGAAGGGGTTGTACTCTGCCGTCGGGACAATCTTTGTTGCCGCGGCATGCACCACAAAATCGACCCCATCGAGGGCACGGTACATGCGTTCGCGGTCACGCACATCGCCAATGAAGAAGCGGACCCTCTCGTCGCCTGCAAAGCCTTTTGCCATTTCCCATTGCTTCATCTCATCGCGTGAATAGATGATGATCTTCCTGGGGTTGTAGCGCGCAAGCGTCATCGGCACAAAAGTCTGGCCGAATGATCCGGTGCCCCCGGTCACGAGAATGGTGGAATTGGCAAGCATCTGACTGGCTCTGGTTGTGCGCCCGGACAAGGGCATGATTTCATATTGTCTGCGAAACAGAAGGGCCATTGCCAAGTGCTTCGAGCAGGACGGCGGCGGCACGGCCTGCGGCGCGGCCATCGGACTGGAATGCCCGCATGGGCTGTGGATCCGCCAAAACACGATCCAGCGTGGCCGGCAAGTCCAGGTGAGTCGGGCTGGGATACGACACCCCAAGCTTCGCGAGGCTGAACCAGACATGCACCGAAGGTGAGTTCTCGATCGAGATGACCGGCTTGCCGGCAACGGCAGCCTCCAGGCCTACAGTGGAATTGGTATTGGTCACCACACTCGCCGCAAGAATGAGCGGATGGATAGGCTCGTTCGGGGGTTCGCTGAAGTGCACCTGCGGATCATCGGGCTGGCGCGGATACTCGAACCAGTCCCCGGGGTGATAGCGTAGCACCAGCGCGGTATCAGCCCGCTTGCTGATGTATTCGCGGAGGATGCCCTCGATCGCCATGGGAAAGCTGCGCCCTGCCGGGATATCGGTGTCCGGGTGCGCCATCGGCTCCCATGCGCCTGCGTTCAGGATGACTTTTTTCCCCTGCCATCCCCGACTTTCAAGGAACGCATCCGCCCGGACACGGTTTTCAGGCTCAAACAGGCCGTCGAATGCCGGGTTGCCGGTGACACGTACACCATGCGCAGGAAATCCCCGGGCGAGGAGCCTGTCACGCACCGAGTCTGCCATGACACAGGTGTAATCAGGTTTCACCTGCCGCAAGACGTACGTATCGCTGTCCAGTCCAAACAGGTCTACCATGCCCATGCTCGGAATTCCACGCTCCACGGCAACTTCCAGCGCCGCCTGCTCGCTGCGCGGCGAGTTTGTGGCTACTACTGCATCCGGCCTGATCTCATCGAAAAGCCGGCGCATGAAGTTCAGGGGTTTGAACCCGTACCTGCCGTCCCTGGCGTAGCGCGCAGCCGCGCCTTCCTCTCCGTACTGCTCAATCAGGTCAAGGTAGTTGGTACCCAGATAGGCCATGGACTCTTCCTCGCTGACGTCCGGGCTGCTGTTGCCCGCATGCAGGCGCCTGCCCCATGCCAGCGCCGCGTCGCGGTCGGAAAGATGCAGGAAATCGCGGAAGCCGAGTGGCGACTCTCCGGCCTTGAGGGCTCGGGCGTATCCGGTCGTCAGCGCCAGGAGCACACATTCTGTGCCAGGGCTCATCAACCTCAACTGGCGCATGACCGCAAGGACCATCGACACATGTCCGCCACCATAGGTTACAAACAGGACCTTCATCGCGCTGGCGCCTGCGCCGATCCAGCCGCCCACAGCGCCAGCGCCGCCAGCGCGCGGAGTTCACGCGTGAAGTTCGCCGATCCGTCCCGATGGCGGTCCAGCATGACTTCAATCTCACGCCGTTCGAACAGCCTCCCCAGGAGATCGCTGCCCTGCAAAGTCCCGCGCAGCCAGGCATGGCTTTCCTTCCGGAACCATTCACCGACCGGCACGGTGAACATCTGCTTCCTGCGAAACGCAAGATCGTCGCCGATCAGCGGCGCGGCGGCCTTCTTGTACCAGTGCTTCTTGTCCTGGCCACTCAGCTTGGTGTTGCCGCGTGAGCGGAATGCGAATTCCATCATCCGGTAGTCCAGGAACGGTGTGCGCGCCTCGATACTGACCGCCATCCCCATCCTGTCGGGCTTGACCAGGTTGTTGCCGCTCAGCAGCAACTGCATGTCAAGGTACAGAGCCTGATTGACGCGGTCCAAGTGGCCGGCCTCTTCGAACCAGGGTTGCGCAGCACGCGCGAAGCTGTCCACACCTTGCAGTTCCCCCCGAATCCCGGGTTGGTACAGCGCGAGCTTGGCTTGCGGGGAAAACAGGGATATCGAATTGAAATAGCCCCGACGGAACGCCTCCAGCGGAACCTGCTGCGCATCCGGCCGCGAGAAATACGCCTCATATTTTTCATAACCGGCAAAGAGTTCATCCCCGCCATCACCAGTGAGCACGACCTTGACATGCCTTGCGGCCAGCTCGCTAACCCGCAATGTGGGCATGAACGATGCGTCTCCATGGGGTTGGTCGAGGTGGCTGAGGACCCTGGGCCACTGGTCCAGCATGTTCAGCTCTGCAATCTCCACCGTATGGTCACAGCCGAACTTCTGTGCCGCCTTCAGGGCGAATGCGGATTCGTCAAATCGGGGATCTTCAAACCCGATGCAAAACGTCTTGACAGGCCGGTTGACGTGGCGGGCCATCAAGCCGACGATGGTGCTGGAGTCTACGCCGCCGGACAGGAACGCGCCCCACGGCACATCGGCACGCAGACGTATCCGGGTCGCATCATCCAGGATCGTCATGAACTCTTCGGACCAGGCACCGAAATCATGGTCGCGTTCATGCTGGGCGGCAAGGCTCCACCAGCGATGGGTCTGCGCACCGGAACGCGTCCACTTCATCCAGGTTCCCGGCATGAGATGCCGGATACCGCGGTGAATCGTCCACGGCGCCGGAATGTAGTTGAACGTCAGGTAGTGGTGAATGGCTTCAAGATCCACCTCTTTCAGCGACGCATTGCTGATCACCGGCAGCATCGCCTTGATTTCCGACGCGAACACCATGCGCGTGCCGTCGTCGGCGATATACAGCGGCTTGACGCCGATGCGGTCACGCACGAGATACAGCGCATCCTGGCGGACATCATCGATTGCAATCGCGAACATGCCGTTGAGCTTGCTGACAAAGCTGATGCCCTCGCGCTCATAAAGCCGCAGAAGGACTTCCGTATCCGACGAGGTCCTGAGCTGCACGCCCTGGCGCCGCAGGTCGGCGGCAAGCTCGACGTAATTGAATATTTCGCCATTCTGCACCACAGCGACCTGCCCATCGTCACTCACAAATGGCTGATGGCCCCCGCCAATATCAATGATGGACAGGCGCCGGTTGCCGATCGCAACGCCCCTTGCAGGCTGGCTCCACAAGCCTTCGTCGTCCGGCCCGCGATGCGCAAGCCGCTGCGCCATCTCCGACAGCGCGGGCATGTCCAGCGCCTCGCGGCTGCGGTCCCAATAGCCAAAGATTCCGCACATGGTCTCAGTTGCTCCCTTTGCCGGTCAGCAGGCCCAGCGTCCGCCACATGATCTGCAGGTCCAGCCAGACCGAAGCTTCCCGGCTGTAGTGCAAGTCCAGCGCCAGGCGCTGCTCCTGTGTAGCGTCAGAGCGGAACCTGACCTGCGCCAGGCCTGTAATCCCCGGCCGCACGCTGCATCGCTGGGCCCAGTCCGCATCGCTGTAGAGCGCGCGCTGGGCCGGCACGTCAGGTCGCGGGCCGACCAGGCTCATGTCGCCCTTGAGCACATTGAGCAACTGGGGCAATTCGTCGATGCTGGTGCGCCGTATGAAGCGCCCAACCCTTGTGATCCGCGGGTCGTTGGCGGCCGTGAAATAGGGGCCGATGGCTGCCGCATTGCTGACCATGCTGCGAAATTTATACATGCCGAACTCCTGCCCGTGCAGTCCCATCCGGATTTGCCTGAACAACACCGGCCGGCCACCCTCGATCAGTATGAGCAAAGCGGTACCCACAAGTACAGGGCTGAGCAGCACAAGCGCCAGCAGCGACAGCGCCACATCCAGCAACCGCTTCATGCCGGCCTCAGCATGGTGCGAGCAATCGCGTCAATCGCCTTGTGGATCCGCAGGCGGTCAGCAACGATCTGGGCGGGCGATCGCAACGCGAGCTGACTTTCAAGCTGCCGCAGCGCCATTACCTGATCCTCGAAGGTCCCATTGCCGCCGGCCTGGTGAAAGGTCCTGGAAAGGATGACAGCGCGCGAGCCCAAGCGCAAATGCTCGGCCAGCACGTCACGCCCCGGGAGCAGCCCCTCGTCGAGCCTTGCAACGCCTCCAAACCCGAACTGCAGGCCCTGGGCGCGGGCGGCAGCGGCCACCCCGTCGACCAGTCCCCGGGCCAGGGGCTCGAACATGAAGCTGCATCCCAGCGACAAGTGCAGGTCGTTCAGCCCGACGAAGACTTCGGCAATCCCGGGTGTGGCGATCCACTCACCCACGCTCTCGAGTGCACCAGCCGTTTCAAGCAGGGGAACTACCGGTACGCGACCACCCACAATGCCTGCGAAGTCGCGGAGTTGCCAAGCCGAGGTGAACATCGGCAACAACAGCAGGTCGGCGCCTTCGCCAATCACGGCATCGACTTCCTGCTGCGTTCCGGAATGCAGCGGATTGACCCGGACCATCAGGCGGGAGTGCCTCAAGACCGCCTTGACCCGGCCGACATCGGCAAGCTGATGCGTGCTGATGAAGGTGTTCCGGCCCGCCTGCCGCTCAGCCTTGCCATTGCGCTCCAGATCCACGAATATCCTCATGCCCGCCAGTGCGTCGCAGCGGCGGGCAAATTCCGGATCATTTGTGATTTGGAGCAGTTCAATCATGGACGGCACGCAATTATCAGGTCGCGGGGTGGGCGACGACGCGTCCGGCAAGCCAGGCAGATGCGAGCACGCCCACTGCAGCGAGACCCGCCATCCCGAGACCGGCAAGCGTACCGGGGCGCCAGCCCGCTGCGATGCCGCCAGCGTGCAGGACCCCTGTTGCCAGCAGGACGCCACCAGGCACGGCCATCGCGCGCCATGGCATCCAGGCCCGGGCATCCGGACCCAGCGCATACAGGCTAACGATCGCGACACCGGTGAAAACGATATTCAGGACTACCATCAGCCGTGAACCGTCGCCCGCCGTCCAGGCACCGCTCACCAGGAGAGCAGCCAACGCAACAACATAAGCCAGCACCACAGGGCGCATCCTGTTTCTGGTGGCGAAAACCATCATTGAAACGGCAACGATGGCCTGAGGCAACAGGCTCCAGGCACCTGTGGTGGCCCATTCCGCCACACGAAGCACGCTGTCAGGCGTCATGCGCCCCCATCCGAAGAGTATTTGCGTCACCCCCGCAGCGCCCATCAACATGGCAGCCACTGCAGCACAGGCCAGTGCCCACGCGAGAAGGAAGGCCTGACGAACGGCACCGGATGCATCCACGTTGTCTGCAAAGGCCCGGGCAATGGCCGGAAACGACAGGCTGGCCACCAGCTGGATGGCCAGCACCAGCGGAAGTTCGACCAGCTTCCAGGCATAGTTGAAGGTGGCCAGGTCCCCTTCACCGCCCCGGGATGCCATGGATCGCGCCACAAAGGGAAGCGCCAGCGGAAGGCCGACTGACAGTGCCGCCCATGTCCATACTCCAACACGCGGAAGCGGCTCCGCTTGACCCTGCATGGCTCCATCGACCGGCACCAGGGATGACTGCCGCCAGCCCAGCCAGCCCAGCCGCAACAGCATCGCAGCGAGAAGGGCGACCCCCAGGTATTGCACAGCCTTCGGGGCATCAAGGCTGGATGCGAGTGATGCCAGTACACAAATCAACACGGCATTCACCACGAGATTGGCTGCGTACATGCCGGTGAAATCGCGTTCGTGATGCAGCCGTGTGACCCACAGGGCGGACAGCAGGGCCATCGGCACAGCGATGGCGCTGTAGGAAATTGCGCTGGCAGCGCTGGCCTGCAGTCCGGAGGGTAGCCCGGCCGCCAGCAATGCCACCACCTGCCCCTGTGCAAGCCACAGGAGCAAACCCGTGCACGCGCCACCCACAATCAGACAGGTCGCCACCCTGCGCTGCGACACAGCCAGCTGCCCGGCAGGCTGCTTCGCCCAGTACGGCAGCATCACATAAGCCAGCGCGCCACTTGCAAAAAGACCTGCCACCCAGTCGGGCAAGGTCAGCATCAGCACCACGACATCGCCCAGCCCCGAGGTACCGAACGCAGCCGCCTGGGCTGACTCGCGCACCAGCCCCAGCACGCGACTGGCCACCAGCAACGCGAGCGAGAGGATTCCGGCTTTGAGCAACATGGCTTGAATTATCGGACCCGTGCGGCCTATGCCCCGGACGGTCCGGCAAAAAACTAAAATAGACGGATTTGCCCTGAAGCCCTTACCTGCGGTACCCAATGTCCGAGCCCAACACACCCCAGTCCCACCATGACGAAAACCAGCTCATCGCCGAGCGGCGCGAGAAACTCAAGGCAATCCGCAAGAACCAGGCCGAGGGCAAGGGTGTGGCGTTTCCCAACGATTTCAAGCCGTCAGACCATGCCGCTCCGCTCCTGGCTACCCATGGGGACAAAACACCTGAACTGCTGGCAGAAGAAGGCACCACCGCCAGAATCGCCGGCCGCATGATGCTCAAGCGCGTGATGGGCAAGGCCAGCTTTGCGACGCTGCAGGACAGCACCGGCCGCATCCAGGTCTATGTGACGCGCGACGACGTGGGCGAAGAAGTCTATGCCTCCTTCAAGCACTGGGACCTGGGCGACATCGTTGCCGCAGAAGGCAAGGTGTTCAAGACGCGCACGGGCGAGCTGTCTATCCACGCCAGCAGCGTACGCCTGCTCACCAAAAGCCTGCGCCCGATGCCCGACAAGTTCCACGGCATGGCCGACCAGGAGCAGAAGTACCGCCAGCGCTATGTGGACCTGATGATGGATGAGCAGGCCCGCAAGCGATTTGTGGCGCGCAGCAAGGCCGTCAGCTCGATCCGCGAGTTCATGGTGTCGCACGACTTCCTGGAAGTGGAGACACCGATGCTGCACCCGATTCCGGGCGGCGCCAATGCCAAACCCTTCAAGACCCATCACAACGCGCTTGACCAGGAAATGTTCCTGCGCATCGCGCCCGAGCTGTACTTGAAGCGCCTGATCGTCGGCGGGTTTGAACGCGTGTTCGAGATCAACCGGAGCTATCGCAACGAAGGCATCTCGGTGCGGCACAACCCCGAGTTCACCATGATGGAGTTCTATGCGGCCTACTGGAACTACCGCGACCTGATGAGCTTTACCGAGGCGTTGATCCGCGACGCTGCGCAGAAGGCTGTGGGCACGCTGCAACTGAGCTACCAGGGCAAGCCCGTGGACCTGGCGCCTGTATTCGAGCGCCTGACCATCCGCGAAGCCATCATCAAGCACACCGAAGCAGGCGCCAACGTGGATGACGCATCATGGCTGACCAACGCCTTGAAGAAACTCGGCCTGAATGAAGAAAAGAACAAGCTGTCCGGCCGCTCGCTCGCGAGCCTCCAGGTGCTGTACTTCGAGGAGACGGTCGAGGAAAAGCTCTGGCAGCCCACCTTCATCATGGAGCACCCGACCGAGATCTCCCCGCTGGCCCGCGCCAATGACGACCGCCCCGAAGTAACCGAGCGCTTCGAGCTCTACATCACCGGCCGGGAATTCGGCAATGGCTTCTCGGAGCTCAACGACGCCGAAGACCAGGCCG
>CAZFKW010000047.1:0-3287 GCA_964519795.1 uncultured Ramlibacter sp.
GCCATGGGGGAGTTTGACTGGCCATAAGTGGGGGAGTTTGAAGTGGCCATCGGGGGCGAACCTGCTGGCCTCAGCAGGTGTCGATGTGCAGTTTGTGTTGCCGGAGTTGCTCCGCGGAGAAGTTGGCTTGCTTGAAAGTTCGATCAAGGTGATCGATATTTCGTTAGACGACCAAGTCGCCATTTTTGGTGACTTGACGGACAAATCGATGGAGTTGTACCAGTATGGATCAGCCGTTCCGGTCTCGAAGATCATTGCCAGGCTGCGGATGTGCCTTGCCTCGTCCTACGATGTGGTGATGCTCTGGGAGACACCCGTTCCATTTCTGGAGGAAATGTATCCAGATGCACTTGTTATCCATCAAATGCCTGGGGCCTTCAGTCGTCCGCCCTATCCGCATACCGTCACATTTGATCCAGTCGGACTCTATCGCCGGGGATCGATGTATCTCCATTCTTCAGACATCAAGCGTGCCGCACGCGCTGCAGACTATGCAATGGCCGAAGATTTCACCTCGCGGGTCCGTACGTCCATTGATGCCGTTCAGCCGTTTGAGAGGCTCAGCCTGGATCCTGATCGGCGTTTTCACAAGCTGGCGTTGCTTCCGCTTCAAGTCAGCGCGCATTACGCGTTCATTACTGATTCCGGCTATGCCTCACAAGCTGACTTTCTTCTGGATGTCCTGGCTTCAACTTCAGAAGATGTCGGTTTGGTAGTGACTCAGTACATCACGCCACGCGTAAAGGATACGGTTTTGACCCCCGAGGTTCTGGGAGTACTCAAGAGCCGATGGACCAACCTGATCTTCAACGAGCGCTTCGACAAGACAGCCAGTGTTTCGCAGTACCTCATTCCCCTGATAGACGAAGTCATCACCAGCTCATCGTCCATCGGCATCCAGGCCCTGGCGTGGTCCCGTGCGGTTTCTGTGCGTGGGAATACGTTCTTGACGCCCTATGCTTCGCAGGAGAAGGACCTGGCTGCCCCTGCGAGCGTCCACGCCAACCTGAACACGCTTTCGTTTCTTCTGGGAAGGAATCAACCGCTGGCCTCGGCGGTAGTGCGCGACGGGAAGTTTCTCCTCAGTTTGCTCGAAGAAATGCAGGGCCGGAAGCGAGCTGGAATGAAGGGCCTCGATCTGATGCCCTCTTTTTCGGCGATCGATCCGGACTACCCTGGACTTTTAATCGAAGGCTTTGACATTGAGCGGGTTGCCCGCGATCTGCAGCGCGGCGACGCCACCTGGAATGCGCGTCATGGTGAACTCAACAAGTTCAGGCGGAAGGTTCACGACAAAGAAGTCAAGGTCATTACTTTTGACATATTCGACACGCTGCTCAAGCGGCCGATGGAAGTTCCCTCGGACGTCTACAAGCTTCTGGAGCAAAGGGCTCTGGAGGTGACTGATGGCACTGCCGAAGATTTCGCCAGAGTAAGGCTGAATGCCGAAGTCCAAACCCGGGCAGAAAGTGCGCGAGATGAGATCACACTGAGCGAGATATACGCGAACATACGTCGGCACTATGGATTCAGCGACCTTGAGGTAGAGACGTTGATTCAAGAAGAAATTGAACTTGAAACACGCTTGGTGCAGGCACGCCCCCTGGGCCAGCATTTCTGGCGGATTGCGGTGGCAAGTGGCAAACCGATTCATTTGATCTCGGACATGTACCTCTCGCTCGACGTCATCAAGGGCATGCTCTTGAAGACGGGCTATACCGAGTACCTTCAGCTCTTTCTGTCGTGCGAACATGGCGTCCGGAAAAAGGAGGGCGATCTCTTCGATGTGGTCCTTGGCGAGTTGAAGCTGCCGGGGAGTGCGGTCCTCCATGTTGGCGACAACCGGGTAGCAGACATTCAACAAGCGCAAGCCCGGGGCATCAAGACGTTCCGGCTGATTCGTTCAGTTGACCGCATGCGGGGGAATGCACTTTTCCAGTCTATCTATCCGCCCATGTCCGGTTCAGGTGAAAAGTCGCGCAGCGTTCTGGCGGGTTTGACCGCGCACGGACTCTTCGATGCTCCCAGCGGCGATATGGAGAAAACCTCACATTTTCAGGGAGACCCATATCGGCTTGGCTATGCGGCGCTGGGGCCAATGTTGACCGGTTACATGCTTTGGCTCGGGCATCAGGCCAAACGCGATGGCATTTCGCGCCTCTACTTTCTCTCCAGGGAGGGGTGGTTGCTACAAAAGATCTATGACACCCTGCACCTGGATGATCCTCATTCAGTCCCGTCGACATATCTGTACGCCTCGCGCAGGGCCACACGCGTGGCGTGCCTCCTGGGCAAGGGAGACATTCTGGGTTTGGCAGGGCACGCCTTTAAGGATGGGGTGCCTGTCGGGAGACTGCTGCAGGACCGGTTTGGCATTCCCGCCCATCTGATCGGCCAGAATGACTGGGGTATTTCCGGATTCAGCGGGCCCGATGAACCACTCCGGTCGAGCCCCGAGGGAAGAACGAAGTTTTCCGCACTTTGCGTGGCGATTTCGGAACGGATTTTGGGGCTTGCTACCGCTGAGCGCACAAGCTATCTGGCCTATCTCGACAAGGTGGGACTGCCCAACGAAGCCAAACCTGCAATCGTGGATATTGGGTGGCGCGCAAACATGCAGGGCGCATTGGGAAGTCTGCTTGGCCGGACGCTGGACGGCTACTACTACGCAACCCTTCAAGGCGCTGAACTCTGGAAACTCAGGGGTCACCGAATCTGGGCGTATGCCGGCGACATGGTCGCATCAAACCATCCTAGTGCCGTAATAAGCACTCGCCAACTCGTGGAGTACCTGGTCTGTCATGTCGAAGGCAGTCTTTTAAGGGTCGAGAAGCGTGGGACCCGCATCCTTCCGGTTTTCAGAGAGGAGGAAATGGCCGGAACAAGAAGAATCCTGATTGAACGGGTACACGCTGGCGCCGTGCAGTTCGCGCATGAACTTCGTCTTGGTTTTGGCGGCATCATTGGTCAAATATGGATCGACCCGTTTTTGGGCGAACGTGCCTTTGCCTCCTTTGTCAAAAACCCACACAGGGTCGACGCGGAACTTCTTGAGGGTCATCACTTTGAAGACGCCGTGGGAGGGGTTGGCAAGCGGTATATTGTTCACCCGGATAAAAAAGTCACACTTGTCGATTCGGTATGGAAGGCAGGTGCAATGGCGTTGCATGCGGAGCCAGGAGCCAGTGTGGGGTCTGTTCGGCCTGTAGCCAAACCAGTGCTCGGAGAGCCGTCGCCTCATCAAACTGAAGCCCCGATGGTCCGGCGGATCGAGGAGCGCTTGATCG
>CAZFKW010000047.1:3297-6897 GCA_964519795.1 uncultured Ramlibacter sp.
CGTCTGCTCAGATGCGCGCAAGCTTGCAAAGTACCAGCGTGACAGGGAAGCATTCTTCCGCGATTCAAAGAACCCACTCCTGAGAAGTTGGTACGGGTGGCAGCCGTGAGGAGCAAAACTCCACATGGCCGTGCGCGTTTGCGTTGCCCCCTCCGAGCCTTGTCGTATGTGGGCCAGGGTTCTGAAATGCGCAACACCGATATCGGATGGCTCCGCTCCTTTGCTCCCACTGTCGCACTTGGCCCTGCTGGGAGCGCCACCAAGAAACTGCCTTTTTTTCGACCTCCCCGTACAAGGTTTGAAAAGAGCGGCACACACATGCGGAAGGAGGCTGCCCGTGAATAACCCCATCGAAGTGGCAAGAAGAACCATTGCCATTGAGGTCGCGGCGCTCAATGAGATGAAGTCCCGTCTGGGCAACGGTTTTGCTCAGGCTGTGAAGATCATCATGGCGATGCGCGGCCGGTTGGTGGTGATGGGCATGGGCAAATCCGGCATCGTCGGCCAGAAGATCGCTGCTACTCTTGCATCCACTGGTACTCCCTCTTTCTTTGTGCATCCCGGTGAAGCGTTCCATGGCGATCTCGGCATGATCCGCCCCATTGATGTTGCGCTCCTCATATCCAATTCCGGAGAGACGGAGGAGGTGCTTCGCGTGCTTCCGTTCCTGCAGTTCCAGCAGAACAAGATCGTGGCACTGACGGGAAACGCGCGCTCCACGCTGGCAAAGCTTTCCGACGTGGCTCTGGACTTGGGTGTTGAGCGCGAGGCCTGCAACAATAACCTGGCGCCTACCAGTTCCACTACCTGCACCCTTGTGATGGGTGATGCACTGGCCATTGCGCTGTCGACAGCGAAGAATTTTCAGCCTGAGGACTTTGCGCGCTTTCACCCTGGGGGGAGCCTGGGGCGCAAGCTGCTGACGCGTGTGGCTGATGTCATGCACAAGGAAAGACTGCCTGTGTGCCAGGCGACCGCCGAATTCAGAGAGGTTGTCCAGGCTATCACGCGGGGTCGTCTGGGCATGACAATGGTGATGGATGGGGCGGATCTTCAAGGCGTGATCACCGATGGCGATGTGCGCCGTGCATTTGACCGGGAAACAGAGGTCAAGCTACTGCGCGCGAGAGACATCATGTCCAGCCATCCCAAGACAGTGCGCCCGGACATGCGCTTCGCAGATGCTGAAGACGAAATGAGGTCCGGCAAGATCAATAGCCTGGTGGTAACCGATGATTCAGGCAAGGTGTTGGGCGTCCTGCAGATCTACGACATGGTGGCGGATGAACCTTCCGCCTGATGCGAGCTACGGCGCCACGTCGCGCGCCCTCGCCCGGATTCCTTTTCTGACTCAATTCGTCGGAGGGCGGGCGATTCATGTGTCCGGTTCACGATTTGCGGGGCTCGCCACAGGGGAGGCTCCCAAAGCGATGCTGGGTTGGGGGAGGCGCCCCACCACAAGGGAATCACGAAACCTGGCTTGCCGACAAGGCATTCCCTTCGTGGCGCTTGAAGACGGTTTCCTGCGGTCTTTCAGCACTGGAGACCGTTCGCCGCCGCTTTCCCTTGTCGTCGACGACACCGGCATCTACTACGACAGCACCCGCCCCAGCGCCATCGAACGCCTGCTCAACAGCGACGAAGATCTGCTGGCCAACGGTGCGCTTGCTGATGTGGCCCGGGCTCGCGCCTTGATCGTTGAACACGGCCTGAGCAAATACAACCACGCGCCGCCGCTGGCGCAGGTGCAGGCCACGCTGGGCCGGCTCTTGCTGGGGCCTGCCGACGCCGAGCGTGTGCTGGTCGTGGACCAGACCGCAGGCGACATGAGCATCGCGCTGGGTGGCGCGGGGGCGCGTACTTTCGCCGACATGCTGGACGCTGCGCTGGCCAGTCACCCTCGCGCCACGGTGTATGTGAAGACGCATCCCGAGACGACATCAGGCCGCAAGGGCGGGCACTTCACTGCGTTGTTGGATAGCGAGCGTGTTGTTGTCTTGCGCCACGCCATCGAGCCGCTGAGCTTGCTGCGCGAAATGGATCATGTGTATGTGGTCAGCTCCACCCTGGGATTCGAGGCGCTTCTGGCGGGCAAGCCGGTGCACTGCTTCGGCCTGCCTTGGTATGCAGGATGGGGCGCCACGCACGATGCACAGCGCTGCGAACGCCGCACTCGCACCCGAAGTGTGGATGAGCTGTTTGCAGCCGGCTATCTGCGGTATGCCCGCTACCTCAATCCTGAGACGCACGAAAGCGGCACCATCTTTGACGTCATTGCCTGGCTGGTGCGCCAGCGCCGCATGGCAGGATTGATGGATTCGACTCATGGCTGATTCGGGCGCGCCCGCCTGGCTTGGCCGGCGCCTCATTGGCGTGGGCTTTCGCCGCTGGAAGCAGGCGCATTTGCGGCCGATGTTGTCGATACTGCCGGGGCGGGTGGTGTTTGTCGCTGACGGGTCTGCTGCCGCAGACCTGGTGCCTACAGCTGCAGATTCACTCGTGTTCTGGAGCGCCACGCCGCCGCCCGGGGTGGCGGCGCTGGCGGAGCGCAGCGGGGCGAAGCTCGTGCGGGTTGAAGATGGTTTTTTGCGCTCGGTGGGCCTGGGCTCGGACTTGATCCGTCCGCGTTCCCTTGTGCTGGACACCCTGGGCATTTATTTTGACCCGACGCGACCCAGCGGGCTTGAGACGCTGCTCAATACCGCCGGCTTCAGCGCCGGCGAGCTGGCCGAGGCGGCGCGGGTGCGTGCGTTCATGGTGGCGCATGGCATCACCAAATATAACCACGAGCCGCGCGCCGCTGCGCAGTGGCCCACTGACGGCCGGCGTGTGGTGCTGGTGCCCGGGCAGGTGGAAGACGATGCGTCCATCCGTCTGGGCTGCACGGGCGTGAGCACCAACGCCGGCCTGCTGCAGGCGGCTCGCACGACGGCGCCTGACGCGTACATTGTCTACAAGCCGCATCCTGATGTTGCCAGCGGCAACCGCCGGGGAGTGCTCGGTCACGCGCAGGCGCTGCAGTGGGCCGACCATGTGGAGACCGGCCTGAGTGTGGTGAGCTGCATTGACGCCTGCGACGAGCTGCACACCCTGACGTCTCTGGCCGGGTTCGATGCGCTGCTGCGCGGCAAGCGGGTGGTCACCTACGGCCAGCCCTTCTATGCGGGGTGGGGCCTGACTGTTGATGCCGCGCTCAACGGCGTCGCACTGCAGCGCCGCAAACGCCGGCTGACGCTGGACGAGTTGGTGGCAGGTACATTGCTTCGCTACCCGATCTACTGGGACTGGACCCTCAACGGCTACACCACCTGCATGGCAGCGCTGCGCCAGTTGCAGGCCGAGCGTGATGCCTTGCAGGCCAGTGGTGGACTGGCCCGGCTGAGCAGCGGCGGTTGGGCGCGTCAGGTGCGCAAGGCCCGGGCCCTGTGGCAAGACTGGAAACTTTCATGAGCAACGCCCCGCAATCCATCAAGCGCCGCCGCGTGCACTACTTCAGCGGCTTCGACCCGCGCGGTCCTGCCCACTACCACCGCCTGTGCCGTGACGAGGCGGGCAGGCCGCAGCCACAGGGCGGTGTGCTGCATGTGGCACGTCGGGAGA
>CAZFKW010000047.1:6907-7331 GCA_964519795.1 uncultured Ramlibacter sp.
AGAAGGTCTCGCGCGTGATCAGCCGCTGGCAGGTGCGCTGGCGAGCCAGTGCCGGGGCTGCGGAGTCGGTGCAGACCGAACATGTCTTCATGAGCTGGGACGATGTAATCAGGGCTCACTGGAGCCGAAGCCCCTGGGCCCTGTTGCGCGAATTCTGGCTCACCTACCGGGGCATCGTGTTCGATGTGGACCTGCGGCGGGTCACGGCGCTGTATGGCAACGCCTTCAAGACAGGCGTCATGCCGGCCATCTTCCTGCTGGGCACGCTCGTACTGGGCATGCTGGCCGGCCTGGGCGCGAGCCTTGCCGTGGGGGCATGGGGCTGGCTGGCGGCATTGCCGGTCATGGCGGGCCTGTGGAGCTATGGGGCGTACAAAGGGCTGTTCTGGCTGCTGCGGACTTTTCACTTCGTCATTTGTATGGG
>CAZFKW010000047.1:7373-12716 GCA_964519795.1 uncultured Ramlibacter sp.
CAGGACCCGGTGGACGAGGTGCTTCTGGCCGGCCACAGCGTGGGCACCCTGATGGTGTTGTACGCCATGGACATGCTGCTGCACGACGAGCGCTGGATCGCGCTGCAAAAAGGCAAGCCCACAGGCATGGTCACCCTGGGTCAATGCTGTCCGTCCGTGGCACTGGTTCCCGGCGCCACGGATTTTCGGGAGATGCTTCTTCGCCTGTGCCGGCACCCGCACCTGCAGTGGCTGGATGTTTCGGCGCGGATTGACCCCTTGTGCTTTCACGATACGCATCCCCTAGCGCTCAGTGGTGTACCCCATGCAGACCTGCCGCTGCCCGTGAGGCACAACGCCAGGTTTTTCCAGATGTACGAGCCTGCGCGCTGGGCCGCCATACGGTCGAACAAGCTGCATGCGCACTTTCTCTATCTGATGACACCCGACAAGCCGGGCAACTTCCACCTGTGCGACCTGTTCTACGGCACCCGGCCGCTTGAGGCCCACATGCAGGGCAGGGCGGAGTCTTGAGCATGCACTTCTGTCCCGCCTACCCCAAGCCGCGCAAGAGCAAGGCGTCTGCCCTGCTGATGTTTTTCAACGCCCGCCGTTCCTGGCTGGATGCGCTGTACGAGCGCAGCTACCGCATGCAGATGGGCGAGGTGCGCCTGCCCGGCCTGGACCTGTACATGGTCAATGAGCCGGCCCTGGTGCGGCGGGTGCTGGGCGAAGAGGCCGCAGCATTTCCCAAGAGCCCGCTGTTGGGAGAGGCATTGCAGCCGCTGCTGGGCGAGAGCATATTCACCACCAACGGCGGGCAATGGCAGCGCCAGCGCGACATGATGGAGCCGGCCTTCGCCCAGGCCCGCCTGAAAGTCGCGTTCCCGGTCATGCGCGCGGCCACGCAGGCAATGATGGCAAGGCTGGAGGCACTGCCCGATGGTGGCGAGCATGACGTCGAGGTGGAGATGACGCATGTGACGGCCGACGTCATCTTCCGCACCATCTTCTCCGTACCGATGGAAGGCGCGGACGCGCGCCGCATCTTCGCTGCATTCGCCCGCTTCCAGGCGGTGGCGCCGCGTCTGCTGTTGCCCAGCATTTTTGGCGTGCGCTGGCTGGTTTGGCCGTGGGATGCATGGCGCAGCCGACAGGCGGCGCGCGAGATACGCAGCTTGCTGGAGGCGCTGATCCGGCCCCGGTTCGAGGCGCATGCCGCAGGTCGCCCGGCACAGGCTGCCGACATCCTGCAGGCATTCATGGAGGCGCGCGACGCGGCAACCGGTGTTGCCTTCAGCTTCGATGAACTGGTGGACCAGGTGGCCATGCTGTTCCTGGCCGGGCACGAAACATCCGCCAGTGCGCTGACCTGGGCGTGCCACCTGCTGGCCAACGCGCCCGAGGTGCAGGAGCGCGCCCACCGTGAGGTGGTGCAACAGCTTGGCACCCGGCAGCCTGAACCTGCCGACCTGAGGGCGATGGCGCTGATACGCAACGTCTTCCGCGAGACGCTGCGGCTCTTTCCACCGGTGGGCTTCATGGCGCGACAGGCCGCAAGTGCCTGCACCCTGCGCAGGAAGGCGGTGCGTGAGGGGGCTACGGTAGTGGTCGCGCCATGGCTGATCCAGCGGCACCACGACATCTGGACCGAACCCGATGCGTTCAACCCCGACCGCTACAACAACGATGCTTCCCGCGAGTCACTACGGCAGGGCTACCTGCCGTTTGGCATGGGGCCGAGGGTGTGCATGGGTGCAGCGTTTGCTCTTCAGGAGGCGGCGCTGATTCTGGCCAGCCTGCTCGGCAAGTACCGGCTCACGGTAGCAGGTGGTCATGTGCCGCAGCCGGTGGGTCGCTTGACCATCCGGTCTGCCAACGGTGTCCGGCTGGCACTCCACCGGCGGGGGACCGGGCCGTGACCCGCTGGAGGGAACTTGCCGTGGGCACCCTGCTGATGTGTGTGTTGGTGCCCTTGGCCGTGGCAGGCTACCTGGTACTTGTCTGGGTGGGCATCTTCGGGCCCAACGCCCGGGGCCGTGCCGGGGTGCGCGCGCTGGATCACTTTGTCAACGCGAGCGTCTTCAGCGGTTGCGCGTGGGAGTCGATATCCTCGCATGCCTGGCGCGTTCGCGAAGACAAGCGATGGGCCCGGGTGGTGATTCGCCTGACGGACCGGATCCAGAAAGACCACTGCAAACGTGCCAACAAGCGCGAGCAGCCTGTCGTGGACCTGATTCTCAAGGCCCGGCTCGACCAGCAGACGATCTTTTGAGGGTTTGGTCAACAGATTGAGGTCCTCTCTGCGCCGGCGGACAGAACTGCATAAAATTCAGGCAATTGCCAGGAACCCTCATGAACATCGACAAAGAACTCGACACCCGCGGCCTGAACTGCCCGCTGCCCATTCTCAAGGCCAAGAAAGCGCTGACGGACATGGCCAGCGGCCAGCTGCTCAAGGTGGTGGCTACCGACTCGGGTTCGGTGCGCGACTTCCAGGCGTTTGCCAAGCAGACGGGCAACGAGCTCGTCGAGCAGCAGACGCTTGGCGCCGACTTCATCCACGTTCTCAGGCGCCGCTGAACCTCATGGCTTCAGGTTGCGCAGGTATTCCCTGAAATGCGCGCCCACCTCGGGGTGCACCAGCGCAAATTCGACAGTCGCTTCCAGGAAGCCTTCCTTGCTTCCGCAGTCATAGCGCTTGCCCTCGTACTGCAGGGCATGCACATCTTCACGTGCCATCAGTCCTGCTATGCCGTCGGTGAGCTGGATCTCGCCACCCGCGCCGCGTGGCTGGGCGCGGATGCAGTCGAAGATGCCGGGTGTCAGGATGTATCGCCCGGCCACGCCCATGCGTGAAGGCGCGGCCTCGGGCTTGGGCTTCTCCACCATCTCCCGGATCTTGATGAGGCGGTCACCTGCGGGCTCGCCAGCGATGATGCCGTAGCGGCGCGTATGCTCAAGCGGCACTTCCTGTACTGCGAGCAAAGTTGTCTGTAGCCGGCCAAAAACGTCAACCATTTGTGTCAGCACTGGTTTGCCTTCAGGCGGGCCCGTCATCAGGTCGTCAGCCAGCAGTACTGCAAAAGGTTCGTCACCGACCAGATGTTCGGCGCACAGCACAGCATGCCCCAGGCCCAGCATGCGGGGCTGCCTCACATAGGAGAAATCCATGTCCGGGGGCTGTACGGACCGGGCAAGGTCCAGCAGTTCCTGCTTGCCTGCGGCGGCAAGTTCGCTTTCGAGCTCGTAGGCTGTATCGAAGTGATCCTCAATGGCACGCTTATTGCGACCTGTTACAAAGATCATGTGCCGGATGCCGGCGTCGTAGGCTTCTTCCACCGCATATTGGATGAGGGGCTTGTCAACCACCGGCATCATTTCCTTGGGCTGGGCTTTGGTAGCGGGCAAGAAACGCGTTCCAAGCCCTGCGACGGGGAAGACGGCCTTGCGGATTCTTGTGACTTTTGGCATCGACACGATAGGGGTTTCTCGCTAGAGTGTGGCGGGATTAATACAAACAGGCCATCAAGGGATTGAGCCTGCAACAAGTTGGTTTTGCAACAAGACCTGTAACGCAGCCGGACAAAAAGGACTGACTCCTGGTGGACATCTTACTTCTAGAGGCGCTCGTACCCGAGGCTCTGGCATGGCTGGAGTCCCGGCATTCCGTCGAGTACCGCCCCGAGCTTGCAGATGACCCAAGCGCGTTGCGCAAGGCTGTCTACAAGTCGCAGGCTGTCGTGCTGCCCCGCAAGGTGGTGGTCACTCGCGAGTTTCTTGATTTTTCACCCAGGCTCAAGGCTGTGGCCCGCATGCATGTGGGCACGGACAACACCGACCTGGAAGCCTGCCGCGAGAAAAACGTCAAAGTCATCCAGGCCACGACGGCCAATGTCCGCTCCAATGCCGAATACCTGCTCGCCGCCCTGCTGCTGCTTTACCGCCGCGGCATCGGCTCGTCGATGGCCGGCAACCGCCATGCGGACATCCGCCTTGGCCGGGAGCTCAATGGCAGCGTGGTCGGCATCCTGGGCCTGGCGCCCACGGCCCATACGCTGGCTGTCATGCTCGGCAGCCTCGGGGCCAAGCTCATTGGCTACGATCCTGCGGTCCATCACACAGCGCCCATCTGGGAGCGTCTGCGCATCCAGCCGGTGAGCCTGCCCGAACTCATGGCGCAGGCCGATTCAGTTTCGGTGCAGGTCATGTATGCGTCGCGCTACCGCGGCCTCATCAACAACAAGGTGCTTGCCCATTGCCGGCGCTCGCAGATCTGGGTGGGCATCAGCCGCTCATCGCTGTTCGACCCGAAGGCGCTGGCCGATGCGCTCAGCGACGGCCGCATTGAGGCCTGCATGCTCGACGGTGCCGAAAGCGGCTTTGCGTCCAGAGGCACGCCCCTGCATGAGCTGGAAAACCTCCACCTCACGCCGCGGCTGGGATCACACACGCGCGAGTCGCGGCTGCGCGCCAGCTGGTACGTGGCGCACCGGATCCATGAGGCGGTTGGCGTGACCAACACCGGCTTTGATTCCCTCACAAGTGTGTCGGGCTCCCTGGAGTCCGGCCGGTCGCCAGAGTCGCCCTCGGGCTGGGGCGAACCCCAGCAGCTCATCATCCGCTGACGTCGCGCCAGCCTCCTGCTGCCCCGGTATCAGCCCAGCCGCGACAGCTGGTCCTGCAGCTTGGCCAGCGTGGCCGTGAAGTCCGCCAGCCGCCTGCGCTCCTGCTCGATCACTTCCGGCTTGGCCTTGGCCACGAAGGCGGCGTTGCCGAGCTTGGCGTTGGCCTTGCCCATCTCGCCTTCGATGCGGGCGATCTCCTTGCCAATGCGGGCCTTTTCGGCGGCAACGTCGATCTCCATGAACAGGCAAATGCGCGAATCGCCGACCACCGCCACGGGGGCGGCCTGCGCGGCGGCGGCCCAGGCAGCTTCGTCGTCGAACACCTTGACTTCGTTGAGCTTGGCCAGGGCCTGCAGCACAGGCGCGGTCTCGCGCATGAATACGGTGTTACCGACAGCGTAGAGCGGCAGCTTCGTGGCCGGTGACACATTCATCTCGCCGCGCAGGTTGCGGCAGGCATCCACCAGGGCCTTGAGCCTGTTGACGTGGGCAATGGCCGCTTCGTCAATTTTCTGCGGTTGCGCTTCGGGGTAGCGTGCGATGCTGACCGACTCGCCCTGCAATCCAGCCACGGGCGCCACCTTCTGCCACAACTCTTCCGTGATGAACGGTATCACCGGGTGGGCCAGGCGCAGGATGGCCTCCAGCGTGCGGATCAGTGTGCGGCGGGTGGCGCGCTGTTGCGCTGCGTTGCCGGTCTGGATCTGCACCTTGGCGATTTCCAGGTACCAGTCAC
>CAZFKW010000047.1:12726-14409 GCA_964519795.1 uncultured Ramlibacter sp.
CACAGAACTCGTTCCAGACGAAGTCATAGATCGTGTTGGCCACGTTGTCCAGGCGGTACTCCTCAAAGCCCCGGGCCACGTCGGCTTCGGCGCGCTGCAGGATGGACGAGATCCAGCGGTCAGCCTGGCTGAAGCTCATGTAGTTGTGGAAGGGGCCGCCTGGCTGGCATTGCTCCTTTGTGTGCTCCTCAAGGCCGCAGTCCTGGCCCTCGCAGTTCATCAGCACAAAGCGCGTGGCGTTCCAGAGCTTGTTGCAGAAGTTGCGGTAGCCCTCGCAGCGTTTGGTGTCGAAATTGATGTTGCGGCCCAGCGAGGCGAGTGCGGCAAAGGTGAAGCGCAGCGCATCCGCGCCGTAGGCCGGTATGCCGTCCGGGAACTCCTTCTCGGTGTTTTTGCGGACCTGCGGCGCGGTCTCGGGCTTGCGCAGGCCGGTGGTGCGCTTGTCCAGCAGGGGCGGTAGCGCAATGCCGTCGATCAGGTCCACCGGGTCGAGGACATTGCCTTCGGACTTGCTCATCTTCCTGCCCTGCGAGTCGCGCACCAGGCCGTGGATGTACACATGTCTGAACGGGACGCGGCCGGTGAAGTGCGTGGTCATCATGATCATCCGGGCGACCCAGAAGAAGATGATGTCGTAACCGGTGACAAGGACCGTTGATGGAAGGTAGAGGTTGTCGTCGCTCAAAGCCTGTTCGCCCTGAGCTTGTCGAAGGGCTTCGACAGGCTCAGCCCGAACGGGTGTTTCGCCTGCCGCCTCCGGCCATCCCATCGTGGAGAACGGCACGAGCGCCGAGGAGTACCAGGTGTCGAGCACGTCTTCATCGCGGGTCAGGGTCTTGCCCGGTGAAACCTTGTCGGCTTGTGCCTGAGCTTCTGACTCGTCGCGCGCCACATAAACCTTGCCGTCCTCGTCGTACCAGGCCGGGATCTGGTGGCCCCACCAGAGCTGGCGACTGATGCACCAGTCCTGGATGTTGTGCATCCACTGGAAGTAGGTCTTCGCCCAGTTGTCGGGGACGAAGCGGATGCGGCCGTCCTCGACGGCGGCGATGGCCGGTGCCGCCAGCGGTGCGATCTTCACGTACCACTGGTCGGTGAGCCAGGGTTCCAGCACGGCGTTGCTGCGGTCACCACGCGGCACCGGCAGCGAGTGCGCGTCCACTTTCTCCAGCAGGCCGGCATCCTGCATCAGCGCCACCACCTGGTGGCGGGCCTCGAAACGGTCGAGGCCGACCAGCATGGCGGGGATCTCGCCCGCCGGCAGGGCTTTGCCGTCGCAGTCACCGGCGGTGATGCGCGCGTCGCGGTCCATGACGTTGATCAGCGGCAGATCATGGCGGCGGCCGACCTCGTAGTCGTTGAAGTCGTGGCCGGGAGTGATCTTGACGCAACCGGAGCCGAAGGCCGGGTCGACGTAGGCATCGGCGATCACCGGCACCAGCCGGCCGGTGAGCGGCAGGCGGACCTGGCGACCCACCAGATGGCGGTAGCGCTCGTCCTCGGGATTCACGGCCACCGCCGTGTCGCCCAGCAGCGTTTCCGGGCGCGTCGTCGCCACGACCAGGTGGCCGCTGCCGTCGGCCAGCGGGTAGCGGAAGTGCCAGAGCTGGCCCTGCTCGGGCTCGGCGACCACCTCGAGGTCGGACAGCGCCGTGTGCAGCACGGGATCCCAGTTGACCAGGC
>CAZFKW010000048.1:0-6789 GCA_964519795.1 uncultured Ramlibacter sp.
TCGATCGAGCCCGCAGCATCGATGTCCAGGTCATTTGCGATGATGAAAACCCCGGCAGGGAGGATGCCGCCCTTGCCGCTGACGGCAGCACCGAGGGTGATCCTGCCGCCTTCAGACGCGAGACCCACCGAGCTGTTGGCGCTGCCGCCCCCCGCATCGATGCCCCCGACGCCCGCGACAGTGCTCACCGTCATGTCGCTGGACGTGGTGACCCGGAAGTCCGAACCAGCGCCTGACGATCCGGCCAGGGTCGTGATGTCGTTTCCGGAGCGGGTCAGTTCGACCTTTCCATCAGCCATGGCCATCAGGCCGGCCAGGTCGAGCGTCGCAACTGACGCCTGCGTGATGTCCTCACCATACACGGCCATCGTCCGCGCGAACGCTGGATTGACCGCCGCATGGAACGTCACATCGCCACCGGTCATGTCTGCATTGCCCAGTTGCAGCACGCCGGCGGTGATGTTGCTGTTGACCTGCTCTACCTTGATGTGCAGGGCGCCCGGGAAGGGTCCGCCGTTCGTGAGCGCGACATCGATGGCATTGCCCGACGTCATCGGCATGAGGGCCACTGTGCCACTGGCTGCACTGATGGTTCCCTGCATGTCGAGAGTGTCTGCCTTCAGGACAACGGCGATACCCGTGTTGCCGGTTTCAACAGTGCCCTGGACGGCAATGTCCGCGGCATTCACATCGACCTTGCCGTTCGCCGAGGAAACCTTGCCGGTCGCCCCCAGCCAGAAGCTGTCGGCAGTGACCATGATGGCGCCCGAAACCGAGGTCGCGGTACCGGCGACATCCACGTCGCCCGAGGATGAAACCAGTTGCAACACGCCTGTTCCCGTGGACCTGGCTACAGCACTGGCCTGGACTTCAACGCCGGCATCGCCCGACAGGTATACGCCCACATTGCCTGCCCCCAGGTTGCCAGTAGCTCCGGAGTAGGCGCTCAGGTAACCACCTGAATGGATGTTGATCGTCCCCATGCCCAGGGAGACTGTGGTCTGAACGCCGCTCAGGTACAGGTCGTAGTCGCTTGCCACCCAGATATTGTTCCTGCCCTGCACGCTCAGGCTGTCGTAGAGATCCACCCAGATCGGGGCTCCCGATGCGCCGACGTCACTGAAGATCGTGCCACCGCCGAGATAGGCCTGCTCACCGGTCAGGTGGACGCCGCTGAAATCAGGCGCCGAGTAGATCTCAGGGGCAACAACATGCATGACAGGCCCCGACACGGTGGCCAGCTGGACGCCCGTGTCGGACGCCAGCGTGACGGCGTTGTAGCTGTAAGACCCGGTCACATTCACAGAAGACAGGCTGCTCATCAGGATGGCGCCGCCGTTGGCCAACAGGTAGGCACCGTCCACCGCGAGGACATCCGAGCCAGTCAGCAAGAGGTCGGCCGCGCCGCCGGTGGACTGAATGGTGACCTCCCTGCCGGACACCTGCGAATCCGTCATGCTCACACCCTCGCCGGCCAGCGAACTCAGGTAAACATGGCCTGCGTTGCCGATGCTGCCTTCCAGGTTGCCATCACCCGGCGCCCCGGAAGAACCACTGCCGCTGCTGAGCGTCGACATGCCGGCTGCGCCACCGACGCCGCCGCTGGCTGTGTTGCCAATGCTGCCGCCCCGGGAGCTGATCGTGGCGCCATTGAGCACGAGCGAGCCCCCCGACCCATTGCTCAGCGAAACGATGCCGCCCGCGCCACCCGAGCCGGCGTACCCGGCGTCCCCACCCTTGCCGCCGTCGCCGGATGCATGCCTGGTGAAGCCGTCGTCAAAGCCGTTGCCACCCTTGCCGCCGTCGCCGCCCGAGTTGGCATCGCCGCCAAGCCCACCCTGGCTGGTCACAAGGCCTCTGATGCTGAAGGCAGGCGCCGTGAGCAGCACCATGCCGCCTGCCCCGCCGGAGCCGCCGGAGCCGCCGTCCTGTCCTGCCTCGCCATTGTCGGCAGGTGCGAGGTCGGTCGCGTTGGCACCGTCTGCGCCGTCATAGCCGCGGGCACCATTGCCGCCACGCCCGCCATAGGAGGCAATCGTTGCGTCGCTGGCGACCTGCAGCGTGCCTGAGCCACCGCTGATAGACACCGTTCCGCCAGTACCGCCCGACGCGCCATTGCTGAAACCCGGCTCCGAAATGCCATTGCCGCCCGCGCCGCCCTTTGAGTAAATCCATGTATTGCTGCCGATGCTCAGGCTGCCAGTGGAGGTGAGCGTGATGTTTCCGCCAGCCTCGCCGACAGAGGCTGCCTGGTTCATTTCGCTCAGAAAGGCGTTTTCGCCATCCGCGCCCAGAGAACGGATGATGACGTTGCTGCCCACGGCAATAGTGCCACCGGTCAGCACAATGCTTCCATCGGCATCCCAGTGTCGCGCCGCGTGCATCTGGGTGTAGTCGCTGACCTCTAGGCGGGCGCCAGACAACGCACTGACCACAATGCTGTCGGCTGAGTCCAGCATGCCGCCAACAGTCACCGAAACATCCGAGGAAAGATCGATGCGTGAGCCACCTTCGGTAACGCTCCAGACCGTGATGGACGAGGCTTCGTCGACCAGCAGCGCACCCCCACGTGCCACCAGGCTGACGTCGAGCTGTGACTCGACGATGGTGCCCTGAATCGTCAGGCTGCCAGTGCCGCCAGTTGCCACGATGTTCACCGCGTCACCTGACACATGCGAACTGAGCACGCTGATGCCCATGCCATCCAGCGATTGAAGGTGTACGGCGTTGACGTCACCCCGCCAGCCCTCGTAGCCTTCGCCACCGGACCATCCTGCGAAGCCGGTACCGCTCCCGCCATCAGGAACGCCAGGCATGCCGCCCGCGCCGCCCGCACCATAAGACGCGCCTGCACCGCCCCTGGACCCCACAGTTGCGCCGGATACGATCAACTCGCCGGCCGTGCCTGCAGTCAACGAGACAACCCCGCCACTGCCGCCACCACCACCCCAGCCGCCTTCGCCGCCCCAGCCACCGTCGCCAGAGACGATGAAGTTGCCGTCCCCCATGTCGTCGCCCGGACCGCCCTGTCCGCCCGCGCCACCCGCACCACCCGCACCGCCACCTCCGCCCTCGGAGACCACACGCCCATGGACAGTCAGGGCTGGCGCCGAGAGGCGGACCAATCCGCCGGAACCGGCGTACCCGCCGTCGCCGCCCCAGTACCGGTTTCCGCCGGTTTCGCCTGGAGCAACACCAGGCTCGCCATCCTGTCCGGCCCCACCTGACCCGCCGGAGCCGCCAAAGCTGCCCAGCGTCGATGCCGCGCCAACGGTCAATGTTCCACTGCCGGCCGAAACCAGCAGGTTGCCACCATTGCCGCCGTTTCCGCCGAAGCCGCCATCACCTGAACCGGAGTAGCCCGTGCCGCCGTCACCGCCCATCGAGAAGATGCTGGCACCCGAGCCGAGACTCATGGTGCCGCTGGACGTCACCGTCACGCCGCCGGCGTAGCCTCCTGCGCCGCCATCGGTTGACATGGAGTCTCCGTCGCCCCCACGGCCGCCCTGGGAGCTGATCGTCACGTTGTTGCCCACCTGGATGCTCGCGCCTGAGATGCTCAGCGTGCCGCCGGCACCACCCGCGTAGGTAAGCTCTCCCTCCCCACCCTGGGTAATAATTTCCTTGCCGTCGGCAATGACGACGGCGGAACTGTTGCTGGTGAGCGTGATGTTGCCACCTGCATTGGCGTCACCCAATTGCGCGATCGAGCGCACATGGCCCATGACCGACAGGGTTCCGGTGTCCGCCGTGACACTGAGGTTGAAGCCATGAGTGAGCAGGTCGCCCGTGAGAGTAACGAAGTCGCCACCCTCAATGTTCATGCCGTCCCGGCTGGTGATGGCGCCCAGGGTCACTTCGGCTCCTCTGGCTCCGAAGTGTTGAAGTCCCACGCCGGCCCCAAGGGTTGCCTGCGAGAGGTCAACGGTACCGGCGTCGCCACTGTAGGCATAGAGCGCATACAGGCCATCGCCAACGAAGTCAGAGTCAACGCTGCCGGATATATTGATATGGATGTTGTCCAGCCCCGAATCGCCGGTGAGGTAGACACTGTAATAAGGCCCGTCAAGTATGACGTTCCCGCTGATGCCGATGGTGCCGTTGTTGCCCACCAGGATATCGCCGCCGCGCAGCCTGATGTCGCCGTCAGTGGCCGGTGACACGGCTGTTGTATTGAGGTAGACCGATGCAGGCGCTGCAGCCAGCGTCGCGCCGTTGCTGCTGATCGGACCCCAGATCTCAATATTGCCGCCAAAGCGGCCTTCAAAATTGTCCGGCGTGCTGGTGTCAATGCTGAACACCGTGCCGGTCGAAGCGGCATTGATGTAGTCAACCTTCAGCAGTACGCCGCCGCCCGAGCCCACTGTCTGCTGCAGCGTATCAATGGTCAGCGTGCCCGACGGTTTGTGGAGCTCAAGATAGCCGGCGTTGATGCTGAGCGTGGCCTCGGCGCCGTCGAGTGCTGTACCGCGGTCCAGCCGCACATCCCCATTGAGCTTGACGATGCCGCTCTCGCCGGAGGTATTGGACTTTGCGGTGATCAGCAGTCCCTGCAGATAGTTGTCTCCAGCGTTGCCAATGGTTGGCAAGCTGACATCGCCGGCCCAGGTGCCACCGAAACTCGGGTTGGCAGACGATGTGTTGATGTTGAGCGTGCGGCCTTTACCTGCAGCCGACACGCTGCCGCCCAGCGTGCCGATCAACACGCTGCCGGCGCCGGGCGCAAAGGTTTCGGTGGAGGTTGAGATGTTCACATTGCTGTACAGCACGACCTTGCCGTCGAGCATGACGTTGCCCGTGGCCGGTGACAGCGTGCTCTGTGTCGTGGCAATGTCGCCATGCAGCTCGACAAAGCCAAGGGCGCCCGTGCCGCTGCCCATTGCCGACGCCGTGAGGCCGCCCAGCCAGTCCGAGAAAGCAGCGACTTCGCCGATCTTGATGGTTCCGCCGTCGCCGTCTGTTCCGCCATTGGCATTGAGCACCAGGGTCGCATGGGTGCTGGTGCCGCCAACTCGCGCCAGGCTGAGGTCGATCAGGCCGCCGCCTGTCAGCGTCGCGCCTGCGGCATTGGCGTCAAGCGTGGCGGTCTGGTCGACGCGGACATGGGCGAAGCGGATGGCCAGTGTGGCTTCATCACTGGCCAGTGTGCCCTTGGCCGCGAGGCTGATGTTGCCGGCTTCCAGGTACACGACGCCCGAATCACCCAGGCCGGTGCCGCCGGCCGAATTGATGGTGAGTCCGTTCAGGTAGGAGCCCGCCGCGTTGCCAACATCCCGCAGGGTGACGTTGCCCCCGGAAATACCGGATGTCACTGCCGAGGTGTCGATGGTCAGCGTCCTGCCGTCAACCGCTGCAGAAATGGTCCCACCGGCCGCGCCCAGCGACACGCTGCCGGATGAGCTGGCATCGGTGCTGTAGCCGGTGCGGATGGCCACGTTGTTGAACAGGACGATGTTGCCGGAGAGGTTCACATCCCCACTTGCCGATGCAGGCGTGGACGAGGTGGTGCCGATGTCTCCAAACAGCTCGATCCGCCCCATGGCGCCAGTGCCATTACCCAGGACAGACGCGTTGAGTTCGCCAAGATGCGAGCCAAAGAAGTTACTCACCGAGCCCAGCCTGATGGTTCCGCCGTCACCATTGGTCCCGCCATTTGCCTGCAGCGTGAGAGCCCGGTGGTTGGCGTCACTACCCACGACGGCGCTGGCAACATCGATGTACCCGCCTGCGGTCAGCGTGCCGCCAGCGGCGTTGGTATTGAACAGGCCGGTGCTGTTGACCGAGAGCCGCGCGTTGCGGATGGACAGCGTGGCCTGGCTGGCCGGCCCCGTGCCATTTGCGCCGAGGGACAGCGTGCCGCCGCCCGGATTCAGCACGACTTCGCCGCTTGCGACGTCGCTGTAGGCGTTGATGTCGAGCTGGTTGAGGTAAGCCCCGCCAACGTTCGTGATATTCAGCAGTTCGACCTTGCCAGCGGTGCCACCGGAGCCGCCCATGCTGGAATCAATGAACAGCTTGCGCCCTGACTGGGCGGCGGTGATGTCGCCCAGGAATGCGATGTTGCCGCCAGCCCCCACGGTGGAACTGTTGCTGTCAATGGTGACCGTGTTGATCGAGGCATTGCCGACCTGGATGCGGTCAGCGGCAAAGATCATCTTGGCGCCGGCCGTCTTGACGTCTGATGCCAGCGTGATCGTGCTTGCGCCTGCATCGGCCTGCAGAACCAGCTGCCCGGTACTGCCTGCGGAGGTCATGGTGAGAAAGTCCACCGCGCCCACAGTGAATGAACCCGTGTTGCGGAAGTAGAGCCCCGCATCCAGCGCCTTGCCGGCAAAGGTGCCCACGAAATTCTGGGACAGCAGCTGGGCCGTGCCGCCATAAACCATGAGCTTGTCGGCCGTGATCGGGTTCAGGACCGCCTGGGCGATTTGCCCCTGGGTGATCAGTGAAAGCGTGTCTCCGGGCCGGGAGAAACTGAAGGTCACATCAAGGTCACCGGTGTTGGCAATGCTGCCAATGGTGAGGTGTGGCGTGGTGATCCTGGCATTTTCTGCCTGGGTGATGCCCAGGAAAGTCGTGCCCAGGTCGTCGTTGCCGCCGATATTGATGCCATGCGATGCGGTGAGTGGCGCGATCGTGACCTTGGAAGTGCCGGTGATGCCGGTGGCCGACGAATGCATGTAGAAGCGGTCGGCCGATATGGTGACCGTTGAGCCCTTGATTGCGGCGCCGAAGTCAACGGACACCCCACCGCTGAATGACCCGATCGAAGTACCAGAGCCGATCAGG
>CAZFKW010000048.1:6834-14355 GCA_964519795.1 uncultured Ramlibacter sp.
CGGAAACATTGACGTTAGCACCGTTGGTGGACAAGAGTCCGTAGATGTTGACTTCCCCATTGGTCAACCCTGTCTGCGCATCAATGCTGATCACCCCGCCAATGGCCGACAGCGTGCCGGTCTTGATGCCGCTGAAAATGCCGACCGTTCCCTTGGCGTTGATGGTCACAGAGCCGCCGCCGGTGAGCGTTGTCGTGCTGCTGGTATCAATGCCGCCAATACCGCCTTGCCCGATGGTCACAGCCCCTTGCGCCTGGATGGAGACGGCGCCGCCATCTGTGGCCAGCGAGCCAACCTTGACGCTGCCATTGCTGCTGGCGGACGTGGTCTCCAGCGATATCGTGCCGCGCTGCGAAGTCAGGATGTTGAAGCTGGCACGCACCACGAGGTCATGGCCGCTGCCGCTGCTGGTGAGGTCGATGCCGTGCGTCCCGGACGTGGCATTGGTCACCTGCATCCGCAGGTCGTAGCCCGGCTGGATGGTCAGTTCGCCACTGGCGCCGCCGGTGAAGGTGCCGCTCAATGAGATCTTGTTGGTGGCCATCAGGTAGATGTTGGCCTGCGTGCCCTCGATCTCGGACTCGTAAATCGTGAATGCGCCAGTCCCGCCGGCCACGGTACCAGGGCCGGAGCCGTTGTTGAGCGTGCCGGCGAGGGAATCGGGAGTGTCGCTGCCGTCCTGGCTGCCGCCCATGATGATGATTTCATCCGGGTCCAGCAGCAGCGTGCCAGTACGTCCCCGCGGCGCGGTAAGGTTGGTGCGGCCACGGTAATACAGGTGCTTCTTGCCCGAAGTCTCGGCAAAGCCGCCGTCGCCGCCAAACAGGCCGCCCCTGGCGCTGATGGTTCCGGAAAAATGCGTGTCGTTGTCGGCCCAGACGATGACCTTGCCGCCATTGCCCTCGGCACGGCCGTCGGCAGCGAGGTGCACGCCAGGCGCCACTTCGGTGTTCCTGGCATTGGGCACTTCGGCGTTGGCGCCCTGGAAATCACCGCCAACCAGGATGATGCCCCCACCGCCGTCGCCCGACACGTCGACCTGCGCCCCGGCCTGGAGCTTGACTTTATTGCCCAGCACTTCAACCTTGCCACCCACAGCCTCGCTGAGGCTGACCGGTTCTATCCGCGTGGCGGAATCAGTGCGCACCGGAGACGCCGCCGTGACCACGCCGGCAACGCGCGACTCGGTGGCGCCGAAGAGGCGCACCGAGCCTGCAGGTGAACCGTCGGCCGAGATGACCGTGGCCTGCTCCACGACCAGCTTGCCTTGCTCTGCCGCCACGCTGACACTACCGCCTGCCGCGCCCGCACCGCCGTTGGCGGTGATGTGCGCCCCTGCGCCGACCAGAACATCGCCGGAAGACGAGCTGATGGAGATTTGCCCGCCCAGCTTGCCCGCCGCGCCATCGGCCTTGATGACCGCGCCTGGCCCGGAAATCTCGATATCCTTGATGGCGCGCAGCACCACCTTGCCGCCTTCCATGGTTGCTGTCTGCGCAGTGATGGAGCCGCTGTGGCGCAATGTGCCGGCAAACACGCCCACGGCATTGCCTTCAATCCGCCCCAGGTTGACCGCCTTGTTGTCGGCCGACTGGATCTCGAAGCGGATACCCTCCAGCCCGCGGCCCGTGACTTCAACCTTCTGGCCCGCGCCGATGATGACGTTGCCGTTGTCGGCCTTGATGAGCGCCTCCGAGCCTACCGACACATTGGGCGCGAAGAGCATCACGTCGCCATTGGGCGAGCGGATGACGCCGTCAACCTTGACGTCGCCCGACAGCGCATTGCCCTTGAAGCGCAGCTTGCCATTGGCCCAGTCGGCGTCGGTGATGTTCAGGGTCGACGCGGTGAAGCCGGCAGTGTCCACCGCCGCACCGCGCCCTACCGTGATGCCGAACGGGTTGATCAGCACGACCTTGCCATTGGAGGTGAGGTTGCCCAGGAGTTGGGAGGGATTGTTGGCCACCACCCGGTTGAGCACCGAACTGGCTGAATTGGCTTGCTGGAAATGCGTGGTCTCGTTCTTCTGGATCGAAAAACTCTGCCAGTTGATCGCGGCCCCTGGCGTGTTGGTGACGGTCAGGGTGTTGCCGTTGCTCTGGAAGGTGGCGCTGCCGCGCACCACCTGCTGCCCCTGCGGATTGGCCCAGGCGAGTGTGGCTGGAAGCACGAAACTGGCAACGCCCCCGGCGAATGCCGAGTAGAGGGCGATGGACAGCGGCCTGGGCGCCACGCGCTGGTAGCGCACGGTGGTACCACCTGGCGGGGCGCGGCGAGGCAGGGCAACAGTCGTCGAAGTTCGGCGGGCAGCTACGGGAGCTGTGCCGGTTCTTGTTCTTGGCATCATGATCCTCCGTGCCTTTCTGTGTGGAACACGGGCATGATCCGTACACAGCAGGACAGCTGGCGCAACAATCTTTACACCTCATTGCAATATAGCCCAAGCCTCTTGCACAATGAAGTCAAAAGACCAACTTTCAGTGGCACTACTGACCGCGCCAATGCTTAATGTGGTGCTTTCGCCAACAATGTCACGTCCATGAAGACACCTGCCTTTTCGCTGCCATGGCTTGCACCGGGTGAAGCCTTTCCGCCGCCCTCCCGCGCCTGGGGCGCGGAGGACCCCGTCCCGGGCCTGCTGGCCGGAGGTGGCGTGCTGGACGTTCCAACGCTGCGGCGCGCCTATTCATCCGCGATTTTTCCGTGGTTCAGCGACGACCAGCCCGTGCTCTGGTGGAGCCCCAACCCGCGCATGGTCCTGCATGTCGATGAGTTCCGGCTTCATCGGTCCATGCGCAGGACACTGGCCAGGTTTCGCGCTGACGCTGCCTGTGAAATCCGCATTGACAGCGACTTCGCGCAGGTGATCCGGGCGTGTTCGACGAGCCCGCGGCCGGGGCAGAACGGCACCTGGATCGTGCCGTCCATGGTGCAGGCATACCAGGCCTTCCATGAAGCGGGGTACGCCCACAGCATCGAGACCTGGATCAACGGCCGCCTCGCTGGCGGCCTTTATTGCATCGGCCTAGGCAAGGCGGTGTTTGGCGAGTCGATGTTCACGCGTGAACCGGATGCCTCCAAGATCGCCCTGGCCGCGCTGGTGGCCTTCTGCCGGCACCACGGCATCGGCATGATTGACTGCCAGCAGAACACCCGGCACCTGGCCTCACTTGGCGCACGGGAGGTTGACCGCGCCGGTTTTGTGGAACAAGTCGCGCACAACGCCCGCAGGCCCGCGCCCGACTGGTACTTTGAGCCCGTATACTGGAACGAACTAGTCAGACCCGGGCCCGCGTGACACACCTCAAGGATCTACCACTCCAGACCTTGCAGTTCTATGCAACGGCGCCCTATCCGTGCAGCTACCTGCCCGGCCGGCAGGCGCGCTCCCAGGTCGCCACGCCCAGCCACCTGATCCACAATGACACCTACTCCGACCTCGTCACGAGCGGCTTCCGGCGCAGTGGCATGTTCACCTACCGCCCTTACTGCGACGGTTGCCGCGCCTGCGTCCCGCTGCGGGTGCTGACAGGCAGCTTCAAGCCCGATCGCAGCCAGCGCCGTGCATGGAAACGCCATGACACCCTGCAGGCACGCGTGCTCAAGCTGTGCTTTGTGCCCGAGCACTACCAGCTGTACCTCCGCTACCAGAATGGCCGCCATGCGGGTGGCGGCATGGACCATGACAGCATTGACCAGTACACCCAGTTCCTGCTGCAAAGCCGCGTCAACTCACGGCTTGTGGAATTCCGCGAGACGCAGCCGGACGGCTCCGCCGGGGCGCTCAAGATGGTGTCGATCCTGGACGTCCTGAACGACGGCATCTCGGCCGTGTACACCTTCTACGAGCCTGACGCGGGTGCGAGCTATGGCACCTGGAGCGTGCTGTGGCAGATCGAACAGGCCAGGCAGCTGGGTCTGCCCCATGTGTACCTCGGTTACTGGATCGGCGAGAGCCCGAAGATGAATTACAAGGCGCGTTTCCTGCCCCATGAAGTCCTGGTGGATGGCGACTGGGTGGCGACGGCATCCGGGCCTGCACCCTGACCCCTGCTGCCAGCCGCCCGTTTGCTGCATTGCACAATGCCGGGCGCTATCGCATTTCACAAAGTAAAATGCAAGGACTGCCATCCTGAAACCTGCCCATGCGAAAGACTGATCCCAGCGTCCCGGCCACCCCGGCCATCCAGGTCATCGAACGCATGTTCGCGCTGATCGACGTGCTGGCGTCCAGAGAAGAAGCCATATCGCTCAAGGAGATCAGCGCCAAGACGGGCCTGCACCCTTCCACCACGCACCGCATCCTGAACGACCTTGCCACGGGCCGCTTTGTGGACCGGCCCGAGGCCGGCACCTACCGCCTGGGCATGCGCCTGCTGGAACTGGGCAACCTTGTGAAGGGCCGGCTCAATGTGCGCGATGCGGCGCTGGCGCCCATGCGCGAACTCCACAAGTTGATCCAGCAACCCGTCAACCTGAGCATGCGCCAGGGCGACGAGATCGTGTACATAGAGCGCGCCTTCAGCGAGCGCTCGGGCATGCAGGTGGTTCGCGCCATCGGTGGCCGCGCGCCGCTGCACCTGACATCAACCGGCAAGCTCTTCCTGTCGGCCGACGACCCGCAACGCGTGCGCGCCTACGCCACACGCACCGGTCTTGCGGGCAACACGCGCAACAGCATCACCCAACTCCCCGTACTGGAGCGCGAGCTGTCCAGGACGCGCCAGCAAGGCATCGCCCGGGACAATGAGGAACTGGAACTGGGTGTGCGCTGCATGGCGGCGGGCATCTACGACGACCAGAGCAAGCTGGTCGCAGGCCTGTCGATTTCTGCCCCCGCTGACAGGCTGGACGAAAGCTGGGTTGCCAAACTGCAGGCAACAGCCGCAGAAATCTCCGGCGCTCTGGGATTTAAAACTGCTGAAGGTTGACAACGCCGCGCGCAACGCAGACTGAGTTATTCGTGGGAGCCGTGGAACCGGCTATGCCGGGCCTCTGGCTCCGCCCCCCAGCGCCCGAAGGGCGGACGGGGGCGTCTTGTTCACCCGCCCATTTGCCGGACCAATGTAGGTTCGGCCTGGGGATGCGCTTCGACCCATTTGCGCACACGTTCCGCATCGCCCAGGCGGCTCAGCTTGCCGGCTGAATCCAGGAACACCATGATGAGCTTGCGCCCGGCGATCTTCGCCTGCATGACCAGGCACTGGCCAGCCTCGGAGATGTAGCCGGTCTTCTGCAGGCCAATATCCCACTCGGGGTTCTTGACCAGCCGGTTGGTGTTGTTGTACTGCAGCGTCCTGTTGCCCACTTCCACCTGATAGCCCGGAGAGGTGGACAGCTCGCGCAAAGTCGGGTCGTTGTAGGCAAAGGTCACGAGCGTGGCGAGATCCTTGGCACTGGACTGGTTGCGGCTGGAAAGTCCGGTGGGTTCAACATACTTCGAGTCGTTCATGCCCAGGGACTTTGCCTTCGCATTCATCAGGCGCACAAAAACCTGCAGGCCTCCCGGGTAGGTACGCCCCAGCGCGTGCGCAGCGCGGTTCTCGCTGGACATGAGCGCCAGGTGGAGCAATTCGCCACGCGTGAGTGTGGCGCCAACCCTCAGGCGCGAGCGGCTGCCCTTTTCGGTGTCTACATCATCCTGGGTGATGGTGATGACTTCGTCCATCGGGAGCCGTGCCTCGGTCACGACCAGCCCGGTCATGAGCTTGGTCAGCGATGCAATCGGCAAAACAGCCGTGTCGTTCTTGCTGAACAGCACTTCACGTGTTTCCTGGTCAACGACCAGCGCAACACTGGACTTCAGGTCCAGTTCGTCTGTCGTGGCATGCAGACCTGCCAGATGGCCGAACGAGGGGCGCGGTGGTGCAGCAACCACGCGGCTGGCTGAGCGGCGCTTGGCGACTGCCGTGGACTTGCGCGCGTTCTTGGTGAATTTCTGGGCTTTGCGCTGGAAAACGACCTTGGCGCTCGGCTTTTTCAGGACGACGCGAACCCGCTCCCTGGCTTCGGCCTTTGGAGCGAAAGCGGTACTGATCAAGACGCAGAGCGCGGTGCCCAGCACCAGAGATTTGAGTGTTCTGTTGAACACAAGACTTACTTGTCTGACTACACGGTGTGACATGTATTCAACTCCGGTGAAGCGTGGAACGGAAGGGCCAGTGTACACAAATAAAAAAATCGCGCAAGATCAACGACTTACGCGATGTTCCTCACCTGAAGGCTAAATTATAGGGACCAACCCTAGCCTTGTGCAGCCACTCGTTCAGCTTTACTTTGTAACTTGTTGAGCGCGCTGAGATATGCCTTGGCCGATGCAACCACGATATCGGGGTCTGCACCTACACCGTTGACCACCCGGCCGGCATTCTGCAGGCGCACTGTGACCTCACCCTGGCTCTCTGTCGAACCGCTGATGGCATTCACCGAATACAGGACCATCTCGGCCCCACTCTTCACATGCGACTCGATGGCCTTGAGCGAGGCATCGACAGGGCCGTTCCCATCAGACTCCGCCTTGAATTCCCTGCCCTCGACCGTGAAGACGACCGAGGCATGCGGTCTCTCGCCCGTTTCACTGTGTTGCGACAGCGAGACAAAGCCGTACTGCTCGCTGTCATGCGTCACGCTCTCGTCGCTTACCAGCGCCAGGATGTCCTCATCGAAGATTTCGCTTTTCCGGTCTGCAAGATCCTTGAAGCGGGCAAACGCGGTGTTGATGTCAGCCTCACTCTCCAGCGCCACGCCCAGATCCTGCAGGCGCTGCTTGAACGCATTGCGGCCACTCAGCTTGCCCAGCACGATCTTGTTGTTGCTCCAGCCCACGTCTTCCGCGCGCATGATCTCGTAGGTGTCCCGCGCCTTCAGGACACCGTCCTGGTGGATGCCTGAGGCATGCGCAAAGGCGTTCGCGCCAACCACAGCCTTGTTGGGCTGGACCACGAAACCGGTCGTCTGGCTGACCATGCGGCTGGCAGCGAGGATGTGCTTTGTGTCGATGTTGAGGTCGAGCCCGAAGTAGTCCCTGCGCGTCTTTACGGCCATGACGATTTCCTCCAGGGAGCAGTTGCCCGCCCGCTCGCCCAGGCCGTTGATGGTGCACTCCACCTGCCGCGCCCCGCCGATCTTCACGCCTGCCAGCGAGTTGGCCACCGCCATGCCCAGGTCGTTGTGGCAATGAACCGACCAGATCGCCTTGTCGGAATTGGGCACACGCTCACGCAGTGTCCTGATGAAGTTGCCGTAGAGCTCCGGGATGGCATAGCCCACGGTATCCGGCACATTGATGGTGGTTGCACCTTCGGCGATGACCACTTCCAGGATGCGACACAGGAAATCCATGTCGCTGCGGTAGCCGTCTTCGGGGCTGAACTCCACATCAGCAACCAGGTTGCGCGCAAAGCGCACTGACAGCTTCGCCTGCTCAAGTACCTGGTCGGGCGTCATGCGCAGCTTCTTGGCCATGTGCAGCTCTGAAGTCGCGATGAAGGTGTGGATGCGCGAGCTGGCAGCACCCTGCAG
>CAZFKW010000049.1:0-14259 GCA_964519795.1 uncultured Ramlibacter sp.
CCGCCTGATGGCAACGACGGCGGAATCTACAAGCGGGATGTGAGCCCCCACGCTCGGCACGTTGTGTCCTCGCTGCCCCCCGAGGGGGCCGCGGCTGCCTTGGGGCGGCCCGGCGCCAGCCGGCTCCAGCGCTGCGTGATCTGCGAGCGCGAATATGAAGGCCCCGATATGGCGCATTGCCCGGCTTACCAGGGCGCGATCTGCTCGCTGTGCTGCACGCTGGATGCACGCTGCGGCGATCTGTGCAAGCCCGATGCAAGCCTGTCGCACCAGTGGTCCGCCGCGCTGCGCTGGGCGTTGCCTCGCCGGATCTGGCCGTACCTGGACACGGGCCTTGGGCACTTCATCCTGCTCATGATCATCGTCGTGCCGTTACTGGCCTCCGTGTTCGGCCTGCTGTACCACCAGGAGCTGAGCGCACTGACCGAAGTGTTGGCCGACACCCAGATTCCTGGCGCACCCGAGGCGGCGCTGAAGTCCGGCTTCCTCAAGGCCTACATGGCACTGCTGGTGAGTGCCGGCATCGTGGCCTGGTGGCTGGTACTGGCGCACAAGAGCCGGCAGGTCGCACAGGAGGAGTCCAACCGGCAGACCCACCTGCTCATGAAGGAAATCGAGTCACACCGGCAGACTGACGAGGCGCTGCAGCAGGCCAGGGTGACGGCCGAGCAGGCGCGCCATGCAGCCGACCAGGCCAACCAGGCCAAGAGCCGGTACATCAGCGCCATCAGCCATGAGCTGCGCACGCCGCTCAACAGCATCCTGGGCTATGCCCAGCTCATGGGTGAAGACCCATCCGTGCCGCCGCACCGCAAGCAGGCCGTCAACGTGATCCGCCGGGGCGGGGAGCATCTGCTGTCATTGATTGAAGGAACGCTGGACATTGCGCGCATCGAGGCCGGCAAGCTCACGCTCAACGTCAAGCCCATGCAGTTTGCTGATGTGGTGCACGAGATTGCCGGCATGTTCGAGCTGCAGGCCGCGGGCAAGGGGCTGGACTTTCACTTCGACACCGGCGGCGTGCTGCCCGAGGTGGTCCGTGCCGACGAAAAGCGGGTGCGCCAGATCCTCATCAACCTGCTGGGCAATGCCATCAAATTCACGGCGGCGGGAAGTGTGACTTTCCGTTTGCGCCATGTACGCGAGATGGCGAGCATCGAGATTGAAGACACGGGGCCGGGCCTGACCACAGAGCAGATGGACATGATCTTCGAGCCTTTTGCACGCGCAGCGACGGCAGGCCCTTCAGCACCGGGTGCCGGCCTGGGCCTGACCATTGCCAAGATGCTCACTGACCTCATGGGCGGCGAGCTCACGGCTACCAGCACACCCGGCGTGGGTTCGGTGTTCCGGGTCAAGCTGTTTCTCCCGGAAGTGCATGTGAAGCCCGGGGCGCAGGCCCTGGCTGTGCAGGCGCCCAGGCCAAGACGCGGTTACCTGGGCGCGCGCCGCCGTGTCCTCGTGGTGGACAACGAGGAATCCGACCGCGACCTGCTTGTCAGCCTGCTGGAGCCGCTGGGCTTTGAGCTGCGCGTGGCAGCAAGCGGGCATGACTGCCTGGATTTGCTGGCGGCAGGCTACCAGCCCGACGTGATCCTGATGGACCTGGCCATGCCGGGGATTGATGGCTGGGAGACGATACGCCGGATACGGACGCTGGACCTGGCGCCTGACGCCGGGGCGCACCTGCGCGTGGCCATCGTCTCGGCCAATGCTTTCGACAAGGGGCTGGACAACGACGTCGGCATCCGCCAGGAAGACTTCATCCTCAAGCCCGTTCGGCATGCGGAGCTGTTGGACTGGCTTGAGAGGCGACTGTCGTTGACCTGGGTGGAGACGGCGGTGCACAAGGAGCCTGCGCTTGCCCAGCCCGCCCCGGCTGCCCGTGTTTACCCGCCGCCAGCTCAACTGGCCGCGCTGACCGAGGTGGTCACGCTTGGCTACTACCGCGGCATCATGAACCTGCTCGACGAGATGGAGTCCACCCATTCACCCACGGCTGGCTTCGTCGCGGAGATGCGCGAGCTTGCCAGGCAGTTCCAGTTTGAGGCCATGAGCCGTATCCTCCAGCAGGCGCCACAATCACCCCATGCTCCCCAACCGACCTGACGCCATGCTCGACCAGAAGCTGGACCGCGCCAACAGCGAGGTCGTGCTGATCGTTGACGACGTGCCTGACAACCTGTCCGTGCTGCACGACGCGCTGGACGAGTCCGGATATACCGTGCTTGTGGCGACGCATGGCGAGGCCGCGTTGCAGCGCGCTGCCCAGGCCTTGCCTGACATCGTGCTGCTTGACGCGATGATGCCCGGCATGGACGGCTTTGAAGTGGCCAAGCGGCTGAAGGCCGCACCGGCGACGGCGCACATCCCCATCATCTTCATGACCGGCCTGACCGAGACCGAGCACCTGGTCGCAGCGCTGGAAGCCGGTGGCGTGGACTACGTCACCAAGCCGATCAAGCCCAAGGAAGTGCTGGCCCGCATGAATGTGCACATGCAGGGCGCTCGGCAGGCCAGGCAGACGCGCAACGCGCTGGACGCATTCGGCTACGCCAGCATCACCGTGCGTGCGAGCGATGGCCGGCTCATGTGGCAGACACCGCTGGCGCGCGAGCTGCTGCAGTCGTACTTTGGCGGACCGTCACCGAACGCACCCGAGCAGGTTCAGACCTGGCTGCGCCATCAACTGCCCTTGCTGGATGCGCACAGCGAGCCCCCGCGCCTGGCCATCGAGCAGGGCGCACGCCGCTTGACCTTCCGCCTGCATCAGCAGGCTGGCGATGACGACTGGCTCATCGTCATGCGAGAGGTCTCCGACGCCACCATCATTGAAGCCATGAGCCTGTCATTCAAGCTCACCGCCCGCGAGGCGGAGGTGCTGTACTGGGTCGTCAAGGGCAAGATCAACCGCGACATCGGCGACATCCTCGGCACCAGCCCGATGACGGTGAAGAAGCACCTTGAGCGTGTCTTCGCCAAGCTGGGTGTCGAGACCCGCACCGCAGCTGCAGCCATGGCCATGAACCGTATCAGGCAGTTTCACCCGCAATTTGAAGGGTAGTCCCCCCGGGCCGCGTTTCCCTCCGGAGAGAAACGGCAAAGCGGGATAATCGATATATGACAGAACTCATCCTCATCCGCCACGGCGAAACAGACTGGAACCGCGAGCTACGCTTCCAGGGCCAGGTGGACGTACCGCTCAACGCAGTGGGGCATGAGCAGGCCAGGCGGCTGGCGCAGCGGCTGGCCGGCGAGAAGGTGGACCACCTCTACGCCAGCGACCTTATCCGCACGCAGCAGACCGCCGAGCCCGTAGCGAAGCAGCTTGTTCTCAACGGGGTTGCCGACGCAGGCCTGCGCGAGCAGAACTTCGGAACCATTGACGGCATGCGGGTGGACGACATCAAGTTGCAATACCCCTCGGCCTGGGACAGGTGGACGCAGTTTGATGCCGACTACGCCTTTGAAGGTGGCGCCGAAAGCACCCGTCAGTTCCACGCCCGCGTCATGAATGCTGTGCGCAGGCTGGTCGCGGCGCACCAGGGCCAGACCGTGCTGGTGGTCACCCACGGCGGCGTGCTCGACATGATCTACCGCACAGCCCGCGCGCTGGATCTGAGCGGTCCGCGCCAGAGCGAGATTCCCAATGCCGGGCTGAACCGCGTGCGCTTCAACGGCGACGCCATCGACATCCTGGGCTGGGCTGACGTGTTGCACCTGGCCGACTTGCCGCCGCAGCCGGTCTACGATCAGACCAAAATAGCCAAAGCGGAGTCCAGCCCGAGCGCTGTGTAGACCTCGCCCGTCTGGCGCCTGAGCCGCACCGACTCGGGCTGGCCGCGCAGTTGCTGCTGAAGCAGATGCTGGGCGCCTGTGAGTTGCCCGCTGCGGATCAACGCGTCAAGATGGATCTGCGCAAAAAGGTCGCGCTGCGCGTGGCTGCCACCGACTTCCACGAGCCGCGGCAGGGCCTGTCCCAGCTCCTCCACTGAAACTGCCCACTCACCTCGCGCATGCGCCAGCAAGCCGCGGCTCGCCGGCACGCAGACGCGTCGCCACGCGCTGGCGCCCGGCCCCTGCGCGCTGCGGGCATGCTGCCCGATGTTGCGCATCAGCGTGTCGGCTTCAGGCCGTCCAGCGCGCGCGAGCCCATAGAGGTATTGCATGTCGAGGAAGGGCAGGGCATGGTCGTCCAGGCGGCTGGCGAGGTAAGTTGCAACATCCTGCCAGCGGCCACCCACATCGACTCCCGCCAGTTCCAGCCGCGCCAGCAGTGAAACCGCGCCGATCTGGTCCTGCGTGTACGCCTTGACCACCCCCCAGATTTCTTCGTCATAGAGGCGCAGCACTTCATCATGGTGGCCCAGCTCCAGCTCGAACAGCGCCAGGTGCCACCAGTTGTGCGTGACCATGAAGGAGTTCAGCTGCGTCCAGCTGTCGCTGACCTCGCGCATGAAGTTCAGGCCTTCGGTCGCGCGTCCCTCGGTCAGCATCACATGGCCCAGCGCATGGTGGGCCCAGGGTTCCTTGCGCTGCATGGCAATGGCTTTGCGTGCAGCAGCCTCAGCCTGGGCAAGCAGGTGGCATTGCTCCCAGGCAAAGGCCGTCATGCCGTGCAGGTAGGGGACGTCGCCCGCTGCAGGCAGGGCGGCCAGTGCCATCTTCAGCATGCCGGGCGAGTTGCCCTGGTTGAACAGGTGGTACTGGCCGAGCTTGAGCGATGCGAGGTCACGCGGATGCTCGCGGGCCTGTTCTTCATGCAGCCTGATGGCGGTGTGGATGTCGCCGTCGATCCAGGCTTTCACCGCATGCACAAAGCGCATCTCGCGCTCGCTGGCCTTCACCGGCGACGACAGCGCCTGGTTGATGAAGGGCAGGGCGTTGACCGGGCCGTCGCGCGACTCGGCAAACATGTGCAGGGCGGCTGTGTACGCCTGCACGATGGGGCTGTCGTCGATGCCGGCCGCATTGAGGATGTTCACCGCCCGCGCTTCGCAGGCAATGAACCCCTCGACAAAATCATTGACCGCCGGCAAGCTCGCGCTGCTAGCGAGCGACAGCGCGTTGCCGAGCGGGTCGCGTATCACCAGGACATCATGGACAGGTCGTTCACGAAGATCGGCATGTCCTTCCAGAGACCCTTGATGTTCTTGTTGGCCACCACGATCCACTGCGGCGCGTACAGGAAGCCATGCACGGCTTCTTCGGCCAGCATGCGCTGGGCATCGCCCAGCAGCTTGGCGCGGTCCGACGCGCGGGGCGTGGTCTTGATCTTGGCGAACAGCTCGCTGAACTTCGGGTTGTTGTAGCCCCAGTAGTAGTCCGGCTTGGCAAAGTTGCCCAGGTCAAACGGCTCCACGTGGGAGATGATGGTCAGGTCGTAGTTCTTGCTGCCGTACGTGCCGGACAGCCACTGCGCCCACTCGACGTTCTGCAACTTGACGTTGATGCCGACCTTGGCCAGCTGGGCCGCGATCACCTCGCCGCCCTGGCGTGCGTACGGCGGTGGCGGCAGCGTCATGGTCAGCTCCAGCGGCGTCGTGATGCCGGCTTCTTTCAGCAGGGCCTTGGACTTTTCAATATTGAACGGGTTCACGCCCGTGGTGTCCACATAGCCGAAGGCGCCCGGCACGTAGTGGCTGCCGATGGGCGCGCCATAGCCGTCGCCAGCGCCCTGGATCACGGCCTTGCGGTCGATGGCCGCGGCGATGGCGCGGCGCACGCGCACGTCGTTCAGCGGCTTCTTGGCGTTGTTCATGGCCAGGATGGTCTTGGCGCGCGAGCCGGCCACCACCACCTGGAAGCGGGGGTTGGTCTTGAACTGCGGCACGCTGCGCGGCGTGATGCGCTGGAACACGTCCACGTCGCCGGCCAGCATGGCGGCAATCTGCGCGGCCGGGTCGGAGATGAAGCGGAAGGTTGCCGTCTTCATCTTGATGGCGGACGCATTGCGGTAGCCGTCCCACTTGGCAAGCGTCACCGACGAGCCCTTGACCCAGTTCTGCAGCTTGTAGGGGCCGGTGCCCACGGGGGCGGTGGCGTTGGTGGCGGCGCTCTTGGGCTCCACGATGATGGAGGTGGCCTGGCCCATGAGGAACAGGAAGTCCGGGTCGAGTTCCTTGTTGATGATGACGATGGTGTTGTCGTCCACAGCCCGGACGGCCTCCATGCTGGCAAAGGTGCGCTTGTCCTTGTTGGTGCTCTTCTCGGCGCCTGCGCGCTCGAAAGAGAACTTCACCGCGGCGGCATTGAACGGCTCGCCGTTGTGGAACTTCACGCCCTGGCGCAGCTTGAAGGTGTAGGTGCGCAGGTCGGGCGAGACTTCCCAGCTCTCGGCCAGCAGGGGTGACACAGTGCCGTCGCTGTTGATCTTGGTCAGCGTCTCGAAGACGTTGTACAGGACGATCTCGGCAATGGCCGAGGCCGCGCCGGCCGTCGGGTCCAGGCCCGGCGGTTCCAGCGCCATGGCCAGCACGACGGCATCCTTGCGGCGCTGGGCAAAGGCCGGCAGGGCCAGGGGGGCGCCTGCCAGGGTGGCGGCAGTGGCGAGTACGGAGCGGCGTTTCAACATATCGGTTTTCTCCAGGGCAAGGAACTGTTGTGGAATTATTCCCAACGGAATGCATTTGTACACCATCGCGGGGGTGGATGTGAATTCAATCCGGTGTTTCGGTTGTCAGGCCATGCGCAAAGCCGAAATCTCTTCGGCGAAATGGCAGGCGGCCAGGTGTTGGCTACGCGCCTGGCCATGTGCCAGCGGACGCAGATCGGGTGCCTCCGCCACGCAGCGGTCCCGGGCATGGGCGCAGCGCGCGGCGTACGGGCAGCCTTGTGCGGCTCCCGCAGCGGCAGCAATGGGCACGGCTTGGGGGACTGCAGGCGCAGGGCGGGGCGTTGCACTGCGCCTGCGGCCGGGCTCGGCGCGCGGGACGGCGTCCAGCAAAGCCTGGGTGTAGGGGTGTGCCGCCTCATGAAACAGCGTCTCGGGCGGCCCCTGCTCCACGATCCGCCCCAGGTAGATGACGGCCACCTCGTCGCACAGGTGGTCCACCACCGCCAGGTCGTGGCTGATCAGCATGTAGGTGATGCCGAACTCCGCCTGCAGGTCCTGCATCAGGTTCAGTACCTGGGCCTGCACGGAAACATCCAGCGCGCTCACCGGCTCGTCGGCCACAATCAGCCGGGGCCGGGTGATGAGCGCCCTCGCAATGGCAATGCGCTGGCGCTGGCCGCCTGAGAACTCGTGCGGGTATTTGTCCAGGTCGGCACTGCGCAGGCCCACGGACGCCAGCACCTGGCCGGCCTGCTCGCGCTGTTCGGCTCGCGTGGCGTTGCCAAGGGCAGTCAGCGGCTCGGCCACGATGCGTTCAACTTTCTGGCGCGGGTCCAGGGAGCCGTAGGGGTCCTGGAAGACCATCTGGAAGTCCTTGCGGGCCTCGCGCAGTTCGGCCGGCCGCAGCGCGTTCAGGTCGCGTCCGAGCAAGGTCACCGTGCCCGACGTGGGCGGCTCGAGCGCCATCACCACGCGCGCCAGGGTGGACTTGCCGGAGCCTGACTCACCGACGATGCCCAGGCTGCGGCCGCTGGTGATTTCAAGGCTCACGCCATTGAGCGCGTGAACGCGCGGCACCGGGCCAAAAAGTGTCTCGCGCGGCATCAGGTACTCGCGCACCAGCTGGTCGGTCTTGAGGAGTGGCTCGTTCATGCAGGTACTCCGGGGGCCGCGTCAGGCTGCAGCCCGGGGGCGGCGCCTGCGGCCGCTGCATCGCGCGCCACCTCGTCCAGCCGGATGCAGCGCGCCTCATGCCCCTGGCCCAGCGGCACGGGCGGGGGCGGCACGGCATGGCAGGCGTCAATGGTCCAGGCGCAACGTCCTGCAAAAGGGCAACCGCGCGGCAGGTCCACCAGCTCCGGCACGGTGCCGGCGATGGTCGTCAACCGTGCACCACGCCGCGCTCCCACCTTGGGCCGTGCCCCGAACAACCCGCGCGTGTAGGGGTGCGCCATGTTGGCAAAGACAGCTTCGGTCGGGCCGCTTTCGACCACGCTGCCGCCATACATGACCAGCATGCGCGAGACGTTCTGCGCAATCACGCCCAGGTCGTGCGAGATCAGCATCAGCGCCATGCCGCGTTCCCGCACCAGGTCGCTGACGAGGTCCAGGATCTGCTGCTGGATGGTGACGTCTAGTGCCGTCGTGGGTTCGTCGGCAATCAGCAGATCGGGCCCGCAGGCCAGGGCCATGGCAATGGTCACGCGCTGGCGCTGCCCGCCCGAGAACTGGTGCGGGTAGGCGTCAAAGCGGCGGCCGGCATCGGCAATGCCGACGCGGTCCAGCAGCGCGACGGCCTGTTTGCGGGCATCGGCCGGAGACATGCCGCGGTGCAGGCGCAAGGGCTCGGCCACCTGGCGGCCGATGGTGTGCACCGGGTTGAGCGCCGTCATGGGTTCCTGGAAGATCATGCCGATGCGGTTGCCCCGGATGCGGCACAGCGCCGCATCGGCCTGGCCAACGAGTTCCTGCCCGTCAAAGCGGATGCTGCCCGTGACCTGCGCGCTCTCGGGCAGCAGGCCCAGCAGCGACATTGCGGTGATGGACTTGCCGCAGCCTGACTCGCCGATCAGGCCCAGTGTTTCGCCGCGCTCCAGTGCAAAGCTGGCCGAACGCACGGCGTCGGCCGGCCCGCGGTGGGTCTGCAGGCGTACATGGAGGTTGTTGACTTCGAGCAGGGGCATGGTGCTTGTCTCTGGCGGCTATCTCTTGCGCGACAGGCGCGGGTCCAGCAGGTCACGCAGGCCGTCGCCAAGCAGGTTCAGCCCCAGCACTGCGAAGGCGATTGCCATGCCGGGCCAGATGGCCAGCTGCGGCGCCTCGAACATCAGCGTCTGCGCCTCGCTCAACATGCGGCCCCAGGACGGCTGCGGCGGCTGCGTGCCCAGGCCCAGGTAGGACAGCGCGGCTTCGGCCAGGATGGCAATGGCGAACCGTATGGACACCTGCACGATCAGCACCGACATGATGTTGGGCAGCACATGCTCGACGGTGATGCGCCAGGGCCCCTTGCCGCAGGCGCGCGCGGCCAGCACGAACTCACGGCCCCAGATGGCATTGGCCGAGGCGCGGGTGATCCGCGCGAAGTTGGGGATGTTGTAGATGCCGATGGCAATGATGGCGTTGACAATGCCCGCGCCGAACACGGCCGTGAGCATGATCGCCGACAGGATGGCCGGGAAGGCAAAACTGAAGTCCGACAGCCGCATGATGGCTTCCTCAACCCAGCCGCGCCGCGCGGCGGCCAGCAGCCCCAGCGCCGTGCCGATGATGAGGCCGATGCTCACTGCAATCACCCCCACCAGGATGGAACTGCGCGCGCCCACCAGAAGAAGCGAGGCCACGTCGCGGCCGAACGGGTCGGTGCCCAGCCAGTGCGTGGCGCTGGCGCCCTGCAGCCGGTTGTCCAGGTTCATCTCGTAGGGCGAGCCGGGCGTCCAGACCAGGGACAGCGCGGCGGCTGCAAGCAGCAGCAGGGTCAGCGCAGCACCGGCGACAAAGCTGGGGTGGCGCATTGCGCGTTTCATGAAGCCTGGCGCCGGCATGGGCGCGGTGGCCGTGGTTGTGCTGCTGGTGGTCATATGTCGCTCGCCTTCACACGCGGGTCAATCACCGCATACAGGACATCCACCACGAAGTTCACGATGACCACCATGGCCGCCAGCAGCATCACGCAGTTGCGCACCACAATCAGGTCGCGGTTGGAGATGGACTGGAAGATGAGGCGCCCGAGGCCCGGCAGGTAGAACACGTTCTCCACCACGATGGTGCCGGCCAGCAGTTCGGCAAACTGCAGGCCCATGACGGTAATGACCGGAATCATCGCGTTGCGCAGCACATGGCCCCAGAGCGTCGCGCGCTGCGACAGGCCTTTGGCGCGGGCAGTGCGCACGAAGTCTTCGCGCAGCACCTCCAGCACGGCCGAGCGTGTAATGCGCGCCAGAATGGCAGCCTGCACCACGGCCAGCGACAGGGCGGGCAACAGCAGCGCCTTGAAGGCCTCGAGCACGCCGTCTTCCCAGCCCGGAAAGCCGCCGGCGGAGAACCACTTGAGGTGGACCGAAAACAGCAGGATCAGCAGGATGGCAAACCAGAAGTTCGGAATGGCAATGCCGGCCTGAGCCACTGCCATGAGACCGATATCGCCGGCCTTGTTGTGGCGGGCCGCTGCATAAATACCCACGAACAGGGCGATGACGGTGGTCAATGCCATGGCCATCAGGGCCAGCGGCACTGTCAGCGCGAGGCGTTCGGCCACGAGCTCCGAAACCGGCGTGCTGTACGCATAGCTCAGGCCCAGGTCGCCCGTCAGCAGGCCGGACACCCAGTCCCAGTAGCGCTCAAGCGGCGGCCGGTCGATGCCCAGCCTGGCGGCAAGTGCGCTCACCGCCTCGGGCGAGGCGTCCGGCCCCATGAGAATCTGCGCAGCATCTCCCGGCAGGATTTCCAGGACCAGGAAAACCACGACTGAAGTTCCCACCAGCGTGGCAATGAGCGTGATGAAGCGCTTGAGGAGAAAAAGACTCATGAAAACGAATCGGTCCGCGCATGGGGTTTGTTTGCTGCATTATCAACCGGCAAATGCATCCGGGCAGTGGGGATGTGGGCGCGTTGTCAGCTGCCGACAGCTTGCGGGCGGATAATCACCAGCATGACACGCCGCTACGCCGTCCACGGTATGCCTTCTGGATTCAGGGGGCGGCCATGGCATTGATGATTACTGACGAGTGCATCAACTGCGATGTCTGCGAGCCCGAGTGCCCCAACCAGGCCATCTACCTGGGTGTGGAAATCTATGAGATCGACCCCGGCAAGTGCACCGAATGCGTCGGGCATTTCGACGAACCGCAATGCGTGCAGGTGTGCCCTGTGGCCTGCATTCCCGTGAACCCTCTGCACGTGGAAGACAAGGATTCGCTATGGCGCAAATATCAGCGGCTGCAGTTGCTGGCCAAGGAGCCACCGGTCAGTGAGAAGCCAGCGGACATCTAGGAGATTGTCATGCCGGGCTTGACCCGGCATCCATGGTGGCAAGCACAGGTGGATCCCGGATCAAATCCGGGATGACAACTCAGGAAGACTTGTTTTTTTTGGTGGCAGGTTTTACTTTGCCGTCAGTCGCTGTGAAGTCCCCGGGGATTTTCTTCTGCCCCTTCTTCTTCCCGGTTCCTTTTCCAGCCGCTTTGCCCGGCTTGCCTGCCGACTGGCTTTTTGAACCCACAACCAGGGCAGGGGCTGCCATGGCCTCCTGCTTCAGCCGCGTCTTCTCCATGTCGTCGGCGAGTTTTGCATCGCGCTTGGCGGCGGTCCGGGTCTGCTTCTGCTGCCCGGCTGACCTGGCGTCGTCAACCTCAATGGCTGTGCCAGCGGGGCAGGGCACCTGGCTGTAGCTGCTGCCGCACCTGTAGACAGTCTGGGCGAAGGCTGATGGCGCGGGAAGCAGTATGGGGACTGCGGCCGCCAGGATGGGAGCTGCCACGGCGTGAATATTGAACAACCTCATTCCGTGGCACCCGGTTTTTCTGCCTCAGCCGGCCTGGTACCGTTGGGCCGCGGCGGTTTGCTCGTGTGGATCAGCCGTGTGGCCTTTTCCATCTCGCCTTCAATCAGCGCCGGCACGGCGCGCAGCGTGCGGTCTATGCATTCTTCAATCAGGTTGCGCTGCTCGGCGAGCGGTTTTTTCAGCACCCAGTTGATGACCTCGGACTTCACGCCGGGATGCCCGATCCCCAGGCGCAGGCGCCAGTAGTCTGGTCCCAGCTGGGCATGGATGTCGCGCAGGCCGTTGTGGCCCGCATGGCTGCCGCCGAACTTGAGCTTGGCCTGGCCGGGCACGACGTCCAGCTCGTCATGCACGACGAGGATTTCCTGCGGCTGGATCTTGAAGAAGCGCGCCAGCGAGGCCACTGACTTGCCCGAAAGGTTCATGAAGGTCTGGGGCTCAAGCAGCCAGAGCGTCTGCCCGCCCACAGCGGTGCGCGCAACCAGGCCATGGTAGCTGCGGTCGGGCACGAGCGACACCTTGAGGTCGCGAGCCAGCGCCTCGATCCACCAGAAACCGGCGTTGTGGCGGGTGGCTTCGTATTCAGCGCCGGGGTTGCCCAGGCCGACAAAAAGTTTGATCATGGGTCGCGATTATGCGTGGAGAAAAACGCCGCTAAAAAGAAAAACGGCCCACCGCAGTGGGCCGTTCAGCCTGGGTCGCCCCTGAGGGCAGGGTCCGGGGCTTACTTCTTGGCAGGTGCCTTGGCTGCCGGTGCAGCCTTGCCGCCCTTCGCGGCGGGCACGGGCGCGGCGGCAGCAGCTGCAACTTCCGCCGGATCCGGGGCCTCTTCCACCGTGGCGGTGACGGACACCAGTACCGGATTTTCCTTGCCACGGGTCACGGCCGTCACGCCCTTGGGCAGCGTGATGTCGTTCAGGTGGACGGAGACGCCCTTCTTGATCTCGCTCAGGTCAACCGCGATGAACTCGGGCAGGTCGGCCGGCAAGCAGCTGACCAGCAGTTCGGTCACGATGTGGTTGACCAGGCAGTTCTCGAACTTCACGGCATGGGAGTTTTCCTCGCCGGTGTAGTGGACGGGGACCTTCATGGTCAGCTTGGTGTTGGCTTCCACGCGCTGGAAGTCGATATGCTGCACCAATTGCTTGTAGGGGTGCATGTTCACGTCACGAAGGAGGACCTTGCTGACCTTGCCGTCCAGTTCCATCTCGAGGACGGTCGAGTGGAAGGCTTCCTTCTTGAGGGCGTGGAACAGCGCGTTGTGATCGAGTTCGATCAGTTGCGGCTTGGTGTCGCCACCGTAGACGATGCCGGGCGTCTTGCCCGAAATGCGGAGACGGCGGCTCGCACCCGTGCCCTGCTTTGTGCGCTGATAAGCGACGAATTTCATGATCAACTCCTGTAAGAGCCCACCGCGACCAGTGTGGCTCCGTTTCAAAATGGCCTGCATCCTTTGCGAAGGCTGCAGACCGGCTTCATGTTCCCCGGCTGCGGTCTCTTGACAGAGATCCTGGTGAAACCTCAGAAGAGGTTTTCCTGGTCAGAGAACAAACTCATCACCGACTCGCCCTTGGCAATGCGCTGGATCGTCTCGGCGATCAGCGGCGCCACGGACAGCTGGCGGATCTTGGTGCAGCCGGAGGCTGCGGCACTCAGCGGGATGGTGTTGGTCACCACCACTTCGTCGAGTGCCGTGCCCTGCGCGATACGCTCGATCGCCGGGCCGGAAAAAATCGGGTGGGTGCAATAGGCATAGACCTTCCTGGCCCCACGTTCCTTCAATACTTCAGCCGCCTTCACCAGTGTGCCGGCGGTGTCGATCATGTCGTCCATGATGACGCAGTTGCGCCCGTCGATCTCGCCGATCACGTGCATCACCTCGCTGACATTGGCGCGCGGGCGGCGCTTGTCGATGATGGCCAGGTCGGTATCGAGCTGTTTGGCCAGGGCCCGGGCACGCACTACACCGCCCACATCGGGCGACACCACGATCAAGTCGTCATATTTCTTGGAGCGCACATCGCCGAGCAGCACGGGCGATGCGTAAATATTGTCAACCGGGATGTCGAAGAACCCCTGGATCTGGTCGGCATGCAGGTCCATCGTCAGGACGCGGTCCACGCCCACAGCCTGGAGCATGTTGGCCACCACCTTGGCGGTGATGGGCACGCGCGTCGAGCGCGGGCGGCGGTCCTGGCGGGCATAGCCGAAATACGGGATCACCGCGCAGATGCGTTCGGCGGAGGCCCGCTTGAGCGCATCGACCATGATGAGCAACTCCATCAGGTTCTCGTTGGTCGGGGCGCAGGTGGACTGCACCACGAACACGTCCCGGGCGCGGACGTTCTGGTTGATCTCGACGGTGACTTCACCGTCGGAGAACCGGCCTACGTGTGCGGCCCCGAGCGAGATACCCAGGTACTGGGCGATTTCGCCGGCCATGCCAGGATTGGCATTGCCCGTGAAAACCATGAAGTCCGGGGGTTGAGGTAGCATGAATACACCAGCGATTCTTTAATAAATTTGCCTGTACGCTAAACGCCACGTGCCTGCGCGCCGACGTCATGTGCCTGCGTGTTAACGCCATGTGCCTCAAGCATTAACGCACGCGCGTTAAGCATTTGGCAGGGGAGGAAGGACTCGAACCCTCGCATGCTGGAATCAAAATCCAGTGCCTTTACCAACTTGGCGACTCCCCTAC
>CAZFKW010000050.1:0-3924 GCA_964519795.1 uncultured Ramlibacter sp.
AGATATAGGTTTCAAACAGCACCGTCTTGCGGGCGCCCCGGATGGCATCAAGCATGGCAGGGAAAATCTGGTCGCCATTGATCAGCTCAGTGGTCTTGTTGCCCTGGAGGATCGAGGGACCGAGTTGCAGGCCCATCGAGCGCAGGAACTGCGGGTCTGATGTGCTGTAGATATGCTCCGGCGCCACGCGCAGCTTCTTCTCCAGCGGCGCGAAATTGACCACGATCAACACAGCGACCAGGGTCAGGGCAACGGCGGCGATTGCGATCATTTTTTGTTCTGGATGTCATGGGGTTGATGTGTCGATGCCGGCCAACGCATGCGTGGTGAACCGCAATCCTAGGAACAGCCTGGCATTGAGCCTGTAGGACGCGGCCTGATTGAAGCCGTAAAAAAGTCCTGCGGTGGCGTCCTTATGCGAAAAGCTCCTACAGCGCGCGCCACGCCCCGGTCCTAAGCTGGACGCCCCTGTCACCCATCCTGCCCTTCAGGAGAAAAACCATGCCCAAGACGTCACCCGGGGAGAACTCCCCTGCAAAAGCCGCCGCCCGCAATACTGACAGCGCCCCCGCGAAGATCCTGCCAGGCATCCTGGACGACGCCGCCGTGCTCAAGGCACTGCACACGAACGAACTGGCTGCCGCAATGCCGTTCAATGCCAACAAGCCGCTTGAGCATGGCCCGGCCAATGGCCGCAACCCACAGCCGGGGCAGACCGTGGAAGCGCCGTCCCGCCTGCCCGCAGGCAGCACGCTCTCGGAAGAAAGCGGTACCCAGAAGACCGGCAGCGTCGCACCCGAAGGCGTGAATGCAACCATTGAACCCCTGGACCGCGTGCGCGTCGACTCAGCCGGACAGCGCCTCACCACCAACCAGGGCGTCCCGGTTTCCGACAACCAGAACTCCCTCAAGGCTGGCGTCCGCGGCCCGGTACTGCTGGAGGACTTCATCCTGCGCGAGAAGCTCACGCACTTTGACCATGAACGCATTCCCGAGCGCATCGTGCATGCCCGCGGTTCGGCCGCTCACGGCTTCTTCGAATGCTACAAGCCAATGCCGCAACTCACGCGCGCCGCACCCTTCCAGGAGGCGGGCAAGATCACCCCGGTGTTCGTGCGCTTTTCGACCGTCGCCGGCGAGCGCGGGTCCAAGGACACCGCGCGGGATGTGCGCGGCTTTGCGGTCAAGTTCTACACCGACGAAGGCAACTGGGACCTGGTCGGCAACAACATCCCGGTGTTCTTCATCCAGGATGCAATGAAGTTCCCCGACCTTGTGCATGCAGTCAAGGCCGAGCCGCACCACGGCATGCCGCAGGCGGCGAGCGCCCACGACACCTTCTGGGACTTCGTCTCGCTGATGCCCGAGTCCACCCACATGCTGATGTGGGTCATGAGTGACCGGGCCATCCCGCGCAGCTATGCCACCATGCAGGGCTTTGGCGTGCACACCTACAAGTTCGTGAACGCCGAAGGCGAGTCGGTCTTCGTCAAGTTCCACTGGGAGCCGAAGTACGGCACGCACTCGCTGGTCTGGGACGAGGCGGTGAAGATTTCCGGCGCCGACCCCGACTACCATCGCCGCGATCTGTGGGAACGCATCGAGTCCGGCGCATTCCCGGAATGGGAGCTGGGTGTCCAGGTCTTCACTGAAGAGCAGGCCGACGGGTTCAGCTTCGATGTGCTGGATGCCACCAAGATCATCCCCGAGGAGCTCGTGCCCGTGACGCCTCTGGGCCGCATGGTGCTCAACCGCAACCCGGACAACTTCTTTGCGGAGACCGAGCAGGTGGCCTTTTGCACGGCCCATGTCGTGCCCGGCATCGACTTCTCCAACGACCCGTTGCTCGCCGGCCGCATCCACTCGTATGTGGACACCCAGATCACGCGCCTGGGCGGGCCGAACTTCCATGAGATCCCGATCAACGCGCCCATCGCCCCCGTCCACAACAACCAGCGCGATGGCATGCACCGCCAGGCCATACCGCGCGGACGTGTCTCCTACGAGCCCAACTCGCTTGGCGGTGGCTGCCCGTTCCAGGCCGGATGCCAGGGCTTCGTGACGGTGCCTGAGCGGCTGGCCGCCAAAGAGGAGCAGGCCAAGGTGCGCGGCAAGCCGGAGCTGTTTGCGGACCACTACACCCAGGCTGCGCTTTTCTATGAAAGCCAGACGCCTGTCGAGCAGGCCCACATTGCCGCCGCATTCCGCTTCGAACTGAGCAAGCTGACGGTGCCTGCCATCCGCGAGCGCATGGTGGCTTCACTGCGCAATGCGTCGGAAGACCTGGCGCGGCAGGTGGCGCAGGGCCTGGGGATGGAGACCCTGCCCGGGCCCATGCCGCGCGCGCTGGCCAGGGCCGCAAAGCCTGAAGTGACGGCGTCGCCCGCCTTGTCGCTCACCGCCCGCCCTGGCGACGGCTCCATTACGGCGCGCAAGGTTGCGATCATGATCGCCAGCGGGTCCACGGGCACCAGCGCCGCCAGGATCCATGAGGCGCTGCTGGCACAAGGCGCTGCACCCCGCTTCGTTGCACCGCAGATCGGTGCAGTCAGGACGGCGGACGGGGTTGCCATCCAGGCGGACGCCTCGCTTGAGAACGAGCCCGGCTTCCTGTTTGATGCACTGGTGATTGCCGACGGCGAGGACGGCGTGCAGGCACTGGAGCGCGATGGCCACACGCTGGAGTTCATCAAGGACCAGTACCGCCACGGCAAGACCATCCTGGCCCTCGGCGCCGCCGAAGCGCTGCTGGACAGGGCCGGCATTGCAGCCATGCTGCCTGATGGCAGGCCCGACCCGGGCATCCTGCGTGGCGACCCCGGTTTGCGCGAGAGCCTGGACGCCTTCATCGAGGGCGTTGCCCGCTACAAACACCCGGAGCGCGAAACCGACCCTGCTGCAGTCTGATCAGGCAGGGGCTGCCGCGGCGTTATGGCGCCGGGGCAGTCCTGTTCCCGGACCTGCAACACAGTGCAATGCATGAGTGCGGTGCAACTCAGTCAATGAGCCGGTTGTTGACCGCATAGTGCGTGAGCTCAGGGTTGGAAGCGAGCCCGAGCTTGGTCAGCACGCGCGCCCGGTAGGTGCTGGCTGTCTTGATACTGATGCCCATGCCCTCGGCGATACGGCCGATCTTCTCCCCTCGCGCCAGGCGCACGAAAACATCCATCTCACGCGCCGACAGCTGCTCGTGCAACGGCCCCGCCTTCTTGCGGATCGCCCTTTCACGCATGACGGCAGAGACCGCGTCTGAGACAACCCGCCCGCCCAGCGCCACGGTACGCACTGCATCCACAATTTCTGCGGGCTCGCACAGCTTGTTCAGGTAGCCGCTGGCGCCTACGTGCATGAGGGCGACGCCATACAGCTCTTCGGGATAGCCGGACAGGATCAGGACGCGCACCTGGGGCGCACGCCGCACGATCTCGGCGACGGCGTCGCTGGCATTGGGGCCGGGCATGGCAACGTCCATGACGAGCACATCCACTTCTCCGGAGCAGGCCAGTTCCACACCACTGCGGGCATTGGAGGCCTCGCCCGCGACGCGCAGGTCTACCTGCGTGGCAAAGTGCTGTGTCAGCGCGGTCCGCACGATGGCATGATCATCCACGATTCCTATGCGGATCATGAGCAGGTTCTCCCAATGGATCGGTCCGGGAATGGACCTGCAGACACTTTAGAACGCAAGAGGGACTGCGCATGTCGGCCATGCGCCGCTGATCCTGTAGGCCTGCGGCGTCATCCGGCAGGCGGGGGCGCATACTCCTGCACCCTCCACCACTGCGGGAGCAAGGCGCGGATTCCCGACTGGTGGAAGCGGTCATCCATCAGGTGCACCACGCCTTGATCGGCAGGTGTGCGGATCACACGCCCGGCCGCCTGCACCACCTTCTGCAAACCGGGAAAGAGGTAGGCATAGTCGTA
>CAZFKW010000050.1:3934-7244 GCA_964519795.1 uncultured Ramlibacter sp.
TAACCCGCGCCGAAAGCCTGGGCCATGCGTGCCTTCATCTGCTCATTGACCGGGTTCACCTGGGGCAAGCCCAGCGTCGCAATGAACGCACCCACGAGACGATCGCCCGGCAAATCGATGCCTTCGGCAAAGGAGCCACCGAGCACGGCAAAGCCTATGCCGCGGCCTGCGGCACTGAACCGCGCAAGAAATTCCTCGCGCGCCATCTCGCCCATGTTGCGCGACTGCTGCCAGGCCGGTATGTCGCCATGGCAATGCGTGAACATCTGCGCCACCTGCTCCAGATAGTCATAGCTGCTGAGGAAAGCCAGGTAGTTGCCCGGCTTGCTGCGGTACTGCCGCGCCATCAACGCCACGATGGGCCCAAGCGACGCGCCACGGTGGGCATAGCGCGTGGAGATGTGCCGGGCCACCTGGACGGACAGCTGCTCCGCACGGAACGGTGAACCCACATCAATGGCCACGGTGTTGTCGGGCAGGCCGAGCATGTCGGTGTAGTACGTGACAGGGCGCAGGGTCGCCGAGAAAAGCGCAGCACTGTGCGCCGAGGCAAACCTCGGAGCGAGAAAGGGCGCCGGAACGACGTTGCGCAGGCAGAGCATGGCGTGCGGAGATTTTCCGGAGGCGGCCTGACCCGGCGCATGTCCGTCCGCCAGCGTGATGTCAAACAGCGAGTGGCTGCCAAACTCCTCCGCCAGGCGCGAGAAGTGCAGCAGGCTGAAGAGCAGTTCCTGCACGGGTGCATCGAGCTCGCCGCCTGCCACTGCCTCGTGCTCCATGATGGCGGTGGCGGCCTGCTGCGCCACCTGGCGGAATTTCTGGGGAATTTCCGGGTAAACGGCATAGGCAGCTTCCTGGTCGCGGTGCAGGTCACTCCAGCTTCTGGCCAGTTTGTCCAGCGGCTTCCTGAGCGCAGCGGGTGCAGACTTCCTTGCCGCCTTCAGGCCGGCCCTGTCAAGCACGGCCGAGTACATGCCGCGTGCGCGTTCCACCAGGTTGTGCGCCTCATCCACCAGCAGGCTCACGCGCCATTCGCCGGCCGTCGCCAGGCCATGCAGCATGGCCGTAGTGTCGAACCAGTAGTTGTAGTCCCCCACTACAACGTCGGCCCAGTGCGCCATGTCCTGGCTCAGGTAGTACGGGCAGATGCCGTGGTCCAGCGCCACCGTGCGCAGGGCCATGCGGTCGAGCCAGCCTGCATCGGCCGCGGCGGCCCTTGCCTGTGGCAGGCGGTCGTAAAACCCCTTTGCCAGCGGACAGGAACCGCCGTGGCAGGCCTTGTCGGGGTGCTCGCAGGCCTTTTCGCGCGCCACCAGTTCGAGCACGCGCAGGGGCGGCCCGACGCGGCCGAGCGGTAAACCGACTCGGCAAGCTCGCGCTGGCCGGGCCGGAACGCCGGATGCGGGAACGCCACCCTGCCCAGCCATGCGTCCCGCCCGGCCCGGTGCGCGACCTCCCGGCGGGCCCAGCCCAGGAAGCGTTCACACTGTTCTTCAAAGAACGCGCGCAGGCTCGCGGCCGTGTGCTGTTCATGGAGCACGGTTTCTTCCTGCGTGACAACGTCCAGGTAAACCAGCGCCACACGCAGTTCGGCCAGACCCAGCCTGCTGCACAGCAACCATCCGTACACGCGCGCCTGCGCCCAGTGCAACGCGCGGTGATTGGCGCGCATGGCGGCGAGGTCGCCCCTGTAGGTCTTGACCTCTTCCAGCTGGTTCAGCGCGGCGTCATAGCCGTCCGCCCGGCCCCGCACGCGCAGGCCCTTGTAGTCGCCGGAGAGGGCCACCTCGGTCTGGTATTGCGCGCCACGCCTGGCCGCTACCAGGCGGTGGCCAAGAATGCCTTCCTGGGCAGAGGGCGACGGCGTGAAGCGCAGATCCAGGTCACCGGACCTGGCCGTGAACTCGCACATTGCGCGCGCAGCCACTGCGTACTCCGCATGGGCCTGGACCGCAGCTGCGCCCGCTGGCTCCGGGCAGGATTGCTCCGCCACAGTGTCTGCTGCGCATGCTGCGTCCCGGCCTGCATCCTGCATCGTCACCCAACCCGTTCCTTTGGCCTGGCCGGCGACATCGACCAGCCACTCATGCATTTTGCCCTGCCCCCGGATACCAGTCTTGCGAACCCGGCCATGGGAGGGGCCATTTCGGGCCACACAATGCATTGCGGGCAGGTTGGGCAGCCCCTACCATCGCGCCTTCATTCCGGACTTCAACGCATGTCACACCAAAGCCCTGCCCTGGTCAACCGGGAAACCATGGAACCGGGCGCCGCACAGTCGGCGCTGACAATCCTCACCGTCGATGACCACTACCTCGTGCGCGAAGGCCTCAAGCTTGCACTGCGGCAACTTGCCCGGCGCACCGAGGTGCTGGAGGCCGGGAACCTCGTGCAAGCCGTGGCGCTGTACCGGGAGCACCCTGCGATCGACCTGGTCCTGCTGGACCTCTGCCTGCCCGGGCGCAGGGGCATCGAGGCGCTGGAGGCGTTCTATGCATCATGCCCGGACGCCAGAGTTGTGGTGCTTTCTGCCTTGCACGACATGCGCACCGTGCGTGCCGCGCTTGGCCGGGGCGTTTGCGGCTTTATCCCGAAGCTCTCTGGCTCATCCCACCTGGTCAATGCGCTGCGCTTCGTGCTCGCCGGTGATGTCTATGTGCCGCACGAAGTCCTGCTTCAAGGCGGCAGCGCCGGCGCGGCCTCCCCGGCCCCCATCCAGCCTCTGCGGCCTCCACCTCCAAAAGGCAAGCTCCACACCACGGGACTCACCACCCGGCAGCTGGACGTGCTGCTCCTGCTGCTGGAGGGAAAGTCCAACCGCCAGATCTGCGAAACCCTTGACCTGGCGCTCGGAACGGTGAAGACACATGTGGCTTCCGTTCTTCTGGCTATGGGTGTGAGCAACCGCTCGCAGGCCGTATCTGCCGTCGAAGGCCTGGGCTGGCGCGAGATTGTGCGCGCCTTGCGCCGGGCCTACCGCCGCTAAAGCGCTTCAGGCGTCAGGCGTTGCCACGCCGTGCGAGGGCGCCGGGCCCAGCAATTGCTCCATCAGGGCCTTCAGCCGTGTGGGCGGCACCGGCTTGTAGAGCAGCGTAAGTCCCGCAGCCTTGACTTCCCGAGCAGTCTGCAGTGACCGCTCACCCGTGAGTATCAAGGCCGGCGTCGCCGCGCCGAACCGCTCGCGCAGTGTGGCAATCAGGGCCGTGCCCATTTCGCCATCGGCCAGGCGCAAGTCCGACAGGATCAGGTCGGCCTGCCCGCCGGCTGCAGCCATACGCTGCACCGCCTGCGCACCATCAACGGCTTCCAG
>CAZFKW010000050.1:7268-12700 GCA_964519795.1 uncultured Ramlibacter sp.
CGGTGCTCTCCAGGAGCAGCACGTCATCATCGATCAGGACCACCCTCACGCCCTTGAACGCCGCAACGGGCAACTGCGGCGCTTCGTCCGCCACGGCCTCGGCCGCACCCGCTCCGGGCGGCGCGCCGCGAGGCACGAATATCGAGAATCGCGAACCCTGGCCAGGCACAGATCTCATCTGCAGCGGATGCGCCAGCAAGGCTGCGCAGCTCTGCACGATCGCCAGCCCCAGGCCCAGGGCACCACGCTCCCGGCCCTGGCTTTCCAGCCTGAAGAACTCGCCGAAGATTGCATCATGGTGTTCCGGCGCAATGCCCGGCCCCGTGTCCCACACCTGGATGTGAATGGCCTGCCCCCGGCTCCTGCAGCCCACGGCGACGCCGCCGCGCACGGTGTAGCGCACAGCGTTGGAGACAAGGTTGAGCACCACGCGCTCCAGCAGCACGGGATCGCTGCGTATGACAGCCGTGCATGGCACAACGGACAGGCGCAGCCCCTTCTTGGCCGCCACCGCACCGAAGGCATGGTAGGCACGGTCAAGAATCCTCTGCACCGGGAACTCCACCACATCGGGGGTGATCATCCCGCTCTCCAGCCCCGACATCATGAGGATGGTGTCGAGCAGGTCGTTGGTCAGCTCCAGCGCCGACTCCATGCGGTCCAGCAGCACGACCTCGGGGGCGCGAAGGCCGGCATTGCGCAGGTCTTCTATGAACAGGCCCAGCGCATGCATGGGCTGGCGCAGGTCATGGCTGACGGCGGCCAGGAAACGCGACTTGGCCTGGTTGGCGCGCTCCGCTTCACTCTTCTCGGCAGCCAGCGCGGCCAGCTGCCTCACGCGCTCCTCCCGGTCCTTGAACTCGGTCAGGTCGGTAAAGATCGACAGCGTTCCCGCATGCGAACCGTCGCGCGCAGTGACCGGGTAGCTCACCTGCATCGCCCAGACCAGCACGCCGTCCTTGCGGCGCAACTCGACGCCATCCCCGCCGGCACCGGCGGCGTCCGCCGGCTGCGGCCCGGCAGGCACCACGAAAGCATCCAGCCCGCTGCCGCAGATGTCATCCACCTCGCAGGCCAGCATGCCGCACATGCGCCGGTTGGCAAAGGTCACGATGCCGTCAGCGTCAACCATGACTATGCCATCGCGCGCGGAGTCCATGATGCGGCGGTAGCGCTCCTCGGTGCCGCGGTGGGCCGCCTCGATGCGCTCACGCGCACTCACGTCCTTGCCGATGCCGCGGTAACCGGTGAAAGTGCCGTCGCCCGAGATGACGGGCACACCGCTCACGCTGAAGTAGACGGCCTCGGGCCCGCCGGTTTCGTAGCGCATCAGGACGTCCCTGAACGTCTGGCGCGCGTCCATGGCGGCTTCCAGGGGCTCCCAGCCGTCAGCAGGCTGCAATGCGGCAATGTCGCGCCAGCGCCGGCCGGCCAGCCTCGCGGGATCAATGCCGGACTTCTGCCGCAGGCCCTCGGAGACGTGGGTCAGGCGGCCGCTCGCGTCCTGCTCCCAATACCAGTCGGACGAAAGGCCGGCCAGGTCGCGAAAGCGCGCCTCGCTGGCGCGCAACGAAGCCAGCAGCAGATGAATCTGCCCTGGCGCCGGGTCTGTGCCGTCTGGCAGAGACCCCATGGTGTCGGAGTCCGGCATGTCGTCCCTGCATCCGCAGCGCCTGGCACCTCACCCACGCTGCGACGCATCCTGAACGGAGCGTAGCCGAACCAGGCCCCTCCGAGGCTCTATCCGCATGGCCTAGGTCATTTGGCCTATTGCCTTCGCAACCAGATTCCGGCTGATCGCCGCTCCCATTCATTGATAATCCAAAATTGAATTCAACAATCAGGATTCCATTGACGCCCAGGCACCCATGCATCTCTCGCCGCGACAGTTGAAAGTTCTTGTTTCCGTCGCCAGGACGCTGAGTTTCAGCCGGACTGCGGAGCTGATTCACGTCACGCAGCCCACCCTGACGAAGATGATTCACGAAATCGAGGCGGAGGTGGGGGTACGCATTTTCGAGCGTACAACCCGTTCGGTCAGGCTGACCCGAGAGGGCGAGGAACTCATTCCCGTGGCATTGCGCCTGGTGCAGGACTATGAAAGCGGCATCAATGAGCTGGAGGGCCTGGCGCGGCGGCGCAACCAGCGCCTGGCCATTGCGGCGTTACCCACACTTGCGGCGATGCTGCTGCCACATCCTGTTGCGGCACTGCGACAGGCCATGCCCAGCGCCGTCGTCAAGGTCCATGACGTCTTGAACAATGAGGCTGAAGCCCTGCTGCGAAGCCGGCAGGTGGATGTCGCCCTCACCGCCGTGGACGCCATCCGTGCCGACCTTGTCTATGACGAGATCGTGAGCGAACCCTTCGTGCTGCTGGCCGCAAGAAGCCACAACTGGACGCTCCCGCAGACATGGTCGGAAACCGGACTGGAAAGCCTGCCGCTGATCACCATGCCCAGGGGCGCAAGCACACGGGCACTGGTCGAAGCGAGGTTCGACGAACAGGGCATTGCCTTCCGGCCCTTCCTGGAAATGCGGAACCTGACCAGCATTGCGCGGTTCGTGAAGGCCGGCTGCGGCGTTGCGATGCTCCCGCTGCTGGGTGCGCTGCTGGTGCGTGACGACGAGCTGGAAATCGTTCGCCTGGCCGGGGCACCGGAGCGAACGGTGGCGCTCGTCACACGCAAGGACTTCGAGCCGGGCCAGCTGGTGCGCCAGGTGACGGCATCCATACGCGACCAGGCCCGGGCGCTACGCGCGTCAGTGCGCTAACCAGCAGGCCATAGCCCGATTCATTCCAGCCGTCTATCAATGACGGTCCAATCGGAAATTCACAAGCATCGGCCGCATTCCTACCATTGCTCCAGAACATGGAGACCAGGGAACATGCTGAGACTGGACGGAAAAGTCGCACTGGTGACGGGTTGCGGCTCGAAGGGACCCGGATGGGGCAATGGCCAGGCCATCGCGGTGCTGCTGGCCCGCCAGGGAGCGAAGGTTTTCGGCGTGGATATCGACCCCGAGGCAGGCGAGGCCACTGCTGCGCGCATCTTGCAGGAGGGAGGCGTTGCCTCGGTCGAGCAGGTTGACGTGACATCGGCCGCAGCGGTGGAAAAAATGATCAGCGACTGCATGGCGCGCTTCGGGCGGGTCGATGTGCTGGTCAACAACGTAGGGCGGTCCGAGCCGGGGGGTCCTGTCGAGATGACGCATGAGGTATGGGACCAGCAACTGCAGCTGAACGTCACAACGGCCTACCTCACCTGCAAATACGCGCTGCCGCTGATGCAGGCCGCCGGCGCCGGCTCGGTGGTGAATGTGTCGTCTGTTGCGGGGCTTCGATATGTGGGCAAACCACAGGTTGCCTATGCGGCCGCCAAGGCGGCCCTGGCCCAGTTCACACGGGCCACCGCCGTGATGTACGCGCCGCACGGCGTGCGGCTGAACTGCATCGTTCCCGGCCTCATGTTCACGCCACTGGTGCAACGCCTGGCGGACAAGTATGCCAATGGCGACTTCGACGGATTCGTCGCGCACCGTCACCGGCAGGTTCCGATGGGGCACATGGGCGATGCCTGGGATGTGGCGCACGCCGCGCTGTTTCTGGCGAGCGACGAAAGCCGCTACATCACCGCACAGGAGTTGGTCGTCGATGGCGGGCTCATCGCTGCGACGCGCTGATGCCATGATCGCCACGACGCATCCCACAATGCACGCCTCACCCGCTACAGGCCGGCTCCACGGAAAAGTCGCCATCGTCACCGGCGCAGGGGCCGTCGGCCCCGGCTGGGGAAACGGGCGCGCAATCGCCGTGCGCTTCGCCCAGGAAGGAGCGACGGTGCTGGCTCTTGACCTGACGCTTGAAGTCATGCAGGAGACGCTCGCCCTGGGCGCGGACACTGCCGGGGAAAGCGTTCCCGTCCTGTGCAATGTCACCGACGACGGCGCGGTGGCCGAAACCGTCAGGCGCTGCGTCGAACGCTTCGGCCGCGTGGACGTTCTGGTCAACAATGTCGGCGGGCCGCGGCCGGGCGGTCCCACGGCGCTCTCCGAGGCGGATTGGGACTCGCAGATGGATGTAAACCTCAAGAGCGTGTTCCTGATGTGCCGCCATGTGATCCCCGTCATGGCCGGCGCCGGCGGCGGGTCCATTGTCAACATCGCCTCCACTTCCGGCATCCGTTTTACCGGCGCGCCCCAGGCCGCCTATGCCGCAGCCAAGGCAGGTGTCATCCAGCTGAGCAGGGTTGCGGCGGTGGAGTTTGCGCCGCAATGCGTTCGCGTCAACTGTGTTGTGCCCGGCCAGCTGCATACGCCGCTCGTGGATGCCGTGCTGAGCCGCGACCAGTCCGGCGGCAACCTGCAGGCGTTGCTCGAACGCCGGCGCAAACGGATTCCCCTTCCCATTGAGGGCGATGGCCGCGACACCGCCAACGCCGCCCTCTTTCTTGCCTCCGACGAGGCCCGCTTCATCACCGGAGCGGAGATCGTCGTGGACGGCGGCATGAGTGTCCGTTGCGATTAGGCGCAAGGCCTGTTCGCCATTCAGCAAGCAAAACCCAACAGGAGACTTCGATGACCCATTCCTTCAATTCCCGGCGGCGCAACCTCCTCGTGCAGGCCGGCGCCCTCGGCTGCGCAGCAGCCCTGCCTGCCCTGGCCCAGACCGAAACTTTCCCGGGCCGCCCGGTGCGCGTCCTGCTGGGTTTCCCCCCGGGCGGCTCGATCGACAGCATCTTCAGGGTGATGGCCCGCAGCGCCGAGTCATATCTCGGCCAACCCGTGGTTGTGGACAACCGCCCTGGCGCAGGCGGCACGGTGAGCATCATGCAGATGAAGAACGCCCAGCCGGACGGCTACACCCTGGGCATCGTCACGATGGGCGTGTTCCGCGCGCCGGTGATGGAGCAGGTGGGCTACGACCCGATCAAGGACATCAGCTACATCGTCTGCCTGTCCCACGTGCCATTCGGCGTTGTGGTTCGTGCGGATTCGCAGTTCAACACCTGGGCTGATTTGCTGGCATTTGGCAAAGCCAACCCGCAGCGCATGAACTATGGCGTGCCCGCCGGCCTGGGCAACAGCGCCCACCTCTTGATGGAAGAAATGACCGCGCAGGAGAAGGTCAAGTGGAATCCCATCCCGTACAAGGGCAGCGCCGACCCGGCGCAGGCCCTCCTGGCCGGCGATGTGGCCTTTGTCGTGGACGGATCCGGCGGCTTCGGCCCGCTGGTGGATGCAGGCAAGGCGCGGTTGCTGGCCATGGCCAGCGAGGAACGCTCGCCCAAGTGGACAACCGTGCCCACCACGAAGGAACTCGGGTACCGCATGAGCATCGACTCGCCCTGGGGTATCGGCGGGCCGGCGGGTATCGACCCGGCGCGCCAGAAGGTGATTGAGGATGCGTTCACCAGGGCGCTGCAGACGCCG
>CAZFKW010000050.1:12710-14241 GCA_964519795.1 uncultured Ramlibacter sp.
TGCGGGCGGGGCAGGGAACCCGCCTGAAGGGCCGTGAGGAGTTCAGCCGGTTCGCGCTCAAGGCCGCCGACGAAGAGCGCGCATTGCTGACCAAGTACGGATTTGCCCGCAAGTGACTCGCCGCAGCGGCACGCACATCGCCCACCAACGACACGTGAATGATCCAGGAGAGACAAGATGACTGCTGAAGAGAACGACCTGTTGACCCGGGTTGAAGGCAACGCGCCCATGGGCCGCCTGCTCAGGGAGAACTACTGGGTGCCGGCGGTGCTCTCGGAGGTGCTGGAGGCCGGGGGCAAACCGCATCGCGTCCATCTGATCGGCGGGCACTACGTGGTCTTTCGCGGCCACTCGGGACGCACCGGCTGCTTTGACGAGGCCTGTCCGCACCGGGGCGCCTCACTCGCGCTGGGCCGCAATGAAGATGACGCGCTGCGCTGCATCTACCATGGCTGGAAGTTTGATGTGGAGGGCCGCTGCGTGGCGATTCCGACGCAGGTCGGGGACGAAGCCGCCGCCTGTGCGCGCGTCAGGATCAACCGCCACCCCACGCACGAAGCAGCAGGGATCGTCTGGGTGTGGCTGGGTGCGGGGGAGCCTGCGCCCTTTCCGGACTATGAATTCTCCGGCCTGCCGGCAGGCCACTTCGTCCCGGTGCGCCAGAAGCTGGCCTACAACTGGCTGCAGGGCGTGGAAGGCACCATGGATTCTGCGCACGTGACCGTGTTGCATGAAGAGTGGCTCGATACCCTGGCGCAGGGACGGGGCGGCGTGAGCACGGCAGGCAGGAAGAAGGCGCCGAGCTACGACATCGACGAGCAGCCCTACGGTTTCCGGTATGCCGCGCTGCGCGAGGTCAGCGCGACCGCCACTTACACCCGCGTGAATGTTTTCATCATGCCGTGGTTCGGCATGATCTGCCCGGGGGATGCGCCGGACGGTGACCGCACGGCGATCTTTGCCGTGCCTTGCGACGACACGTCCAACGTCCACTGGATGGTGCGCTACAACCCGCAAAAGAAAGTGACCTCCCACTACTTCACGCGGCACAGCAACCCCGCCGATTGGCCGCCACTGCCGCCCGGCGGCCCCGATGACAACTGGGGCCAGGACCGCGAACTGATGCGCCGTGGCGGCATCACCGGCTTCACCAATGTCACCACGGAAGACTTCGCAGTCAACCTGAGCCAGGGCCCCATCGCCGACCGGACCAGAGAGAAACTCAACACCGGCGACCTGGCCATCGTCAGGCTGCGCAAACAACTCTTGCAGGCGGCAAAGCAGGCCGGCCAGAGCCAGGGTCCGCTGGCGCTTGCGCATGTGGATTGCCGGCCTGCCCGGCCATTTGCCGACACCCTGGAAGCCGAAGCCGACTGGCGTAGCATCGTGGATGCCAGGCAAGGGGCTGCCATCGTGGAAAGCCCGGCCGGCTAGGAGAACCCCTTGGCAAGAATCCCTTATGCAGACCTGAAAGACCCCGCCATCCAGCCCCTGGTGGCGATGGTGGAGGAGGAGATCCAGCGCCTGGAAG
>CAZFKW010000051.1:0-7433 GCA_964519795.1 uncultured Ramlibacter sp.
GCATGCGCGTGACCGACGCGGAGACCATGGAGGTGGTGGAGTGGGTGCTGGCCGGTGAAGTGCAGCAGGACATCGTGGGCCTGATCAACCAGGCCGGCGGCAAGGCCGTGGGCCTGACCGGCCGCGACGGCGGGCTGATGCGCGCCCAGAAGCTCAAGATGCTGGACAACAAGGACCCGAGCAAGGAGTACGACGTCGGCCAGGTGGGCGACATCGTCTCGATCGATCCGAGCGTGGTCAAGGCGCTGCAGGACGACGCCTTCATCCCGGTCATCAGCCCCATCGGGTTTGGCGAGAACAACGAGAGCTACAACATCAACGCCGACGTGGTGGCCGGCAAGCTGGCCATGGTGCTCAAGGCCGAGAAGCTGATTTTGCTGACCAACACCCCCGGCGTGCTGGACAAGTCCGGCAAGCTGCTGACCGACCTGACCGCCCGCGAGATAGACGAGCTGTTTGCCGACGGCACCATCTCAGGCGGCATGCTGCCAAAGATCGCCGGCGCGCTGGATGCAGCGCGTAGCGGTGTCAACTCCGTCCACATCATTGATGGCCGCGTGCCGCATGCCATGCTGCTCGAGATCCTGACCGAGCAGGCCTACGGCACGATGATCAGGAGCCATTGAGATGTCTGATCGTGGTAGCCGCGGATCCGGCTTTGCCGGGCCGCTGGCTGCGCCCCCCTCGGGGGGAGGCGCCGAAGGCGCTTCGGGGGGGCTTCTCTAGTGCGACTACTACTTGTTGAGGATGACGTCATGGTCGCCAGCGGCATCAAGCTGGGGCTGACCGACGCCGGCTATGCAGTGGACTGGGTCGGCAGCGCGGAGCGGGCGGTCGAGGTCATGGGCACTGAGACCTTTGACGCCGCCATCATCGACATCGGCCTGCCGCGCATGGACGGCCTGGCGCTGACGCAGCAGCTGCGCCAGGCGGGCCATGCCATCCCGGTGCTCATCCTCACCGCGCGCGATGCGCTGCAGGACCGGGTGCAGGGGCTGGACCTGGGCGCCGATGACTACATGGTCAAACCCTTTGAATTGCCCGAGCTTCTGGCGCGCCTGCGCGCGCTGCTGCGCCGCTCGCAGGCGGCCACGTCAGCGGTGCTGAGCTTCGGGCCGCTGGAGCTGGACACGGCCAACCGCCGCGCCAGCATCCGCAAGGCCGGCGACACGGGGCCGGGCCAGGCCATAGAACTGGGCCCGCGCGAGTGGACGGTCATGGAGTACCTGCTCATCAACGCGCCCAAGCCTGCCAGCAAGGACAAGTTGCTGCAGGCCCTGACCGGCTGGGACAAGGAGATCACGCCCAACGCGGTCGAGGTGTATATCTCGCGCCTGCGCGGCAAGCTGGAGCCGCATGGCGTGGCGCTGCGCTCCATCCGCGGCTTTGGCTACCGGCTGGAGCTGCAGGAGACGGGGTGAGCGCGCCCACCACCGTCACGTCGGGGCTGCAGCGGCGCCTGCTGTTCATGCTGCTGCCCCCGCTGTGCCTGCTGGTGCTGGTCAACGCATGGTTTGACTACCAGTCCGCAGACAACGCCGCCCTGCAGAAAGACCGGGAGCTGCTGCAGCTGATTCCCCTGTTGGCCGACTCGGTGCTCGCGCCCGGCATGGAGCCGGGCGGCCCGCCGGTGCTGTTGCTGGCGCCGCCGGTGGACGAGTTCCTCAAGTCCAACCCCGAGTACGTGACGTTTGCCATCAACATGCCGGACGGCTCGCTGCTCCATGGGGACTCCTGGCTGGCCGGAACCGCCCCGGCCACGCGCGAGCCCGAGTTCCGCAGCGATGAGTACCAGGGCGTCACCTGGCGCATCGTCTCGCAGCTGGTGCAGACCTCTGCGGGCGATGTGGTGCTGGTGCTGGCCGACGGCTCCGACCCGCGCCAGCAGTGGATGGTTTCCGTGCTCTACAAGGTGCTGTTGCCCAACCTGGTGCTGATCCTGGCTGCGGCCTTCTCGGTGAACTGGGCGGTGCGGCGCGCGCTGCGGCCGCTGCTGGAACTGCGCGACGCGCTGGAGCGCCGCTCGCCGCGTGACCTGAGCGCGCTGGATGAAGAATCGCCACCCGAGGAGGTGCGGCCCCTGGTGCAGTCGCTCAACCGCCTGTTCGGCACGGTCAATGCGCAGGCCGAGAGCCAGCGCCGCTTCGTGGCCGATGCAGCCCACCAGCTGCGTACGCCGCTGGCCGGCTTGCAGGCGCAGGTGGAGGCCTGGGCCCAGGCAGTCAACACCGGCTCGCAAAATGCGGCGCAAAGCCCGGTGAGTCCTTCTGCGCCGGTGCCGGCGGCCACCATCGTGCTGCGGGCAGATGAGGTCAACCGCCTGCGCAACGCCACACGCCGCACATCGCAGCTGGCCAACCAGCTGCTCGCGCTGTCGCGGGCCGACACGCGTGCCATGGATGCGCAGCCGCTGTCGCGCGTGGACCTGAAAGAGCTGTGCACCAACCTGCTGGAAGTCCACCTGGACGCCGCCATAGCCAAACGTATCGACCTGGGGCTGGAAGCATCGCCGGTCCAGGTCATGGGCCATGAATGGCTGCTGCGCGAGCTGCTGTCCAACCTGCTGGACAACGCCATCCGCTACACGCCCGAGCGTGGCACAGTGACAATCCGCTGCGGCGTGCGCGGTGGAGCCGTCTTCCTGGAGGTGGAAGACGACGGCCCCGGCGTGGCGCCCGCAGAACGCTCAAAGGTGCTGGAGCGCTTCTACCGCCTGAAGGGCAGCCCGGGTGAGGGCAACGGCCTGGGGCTGGCCATCGCCAGCGAAATCGCCCACATGCACCGCAGCCACCTGGAGCTGGAGGCCGGTGCAGGCGGGCGCGGATTGCGGGTTGGCATTACGTTTCCGGTGACATAAGGGCTGTTATTCCGGACTCGATAAGCCTGCCCCGGACCTGATCCGGGGGAATCCATATCGGCATGCAGATCCCATCCGAACCTCCGGCAAAACCCTCATTCGTGCTGTGCGAGAATCAATTTAATACAAGTTCCAGCCCCCCATGTCCGACGCCGAACCCAACCCTCCCACACCCGCCCCAGGCACCGAGCCTGCCGCGCCGGTGCGCAAGCGGCCCAAGCCGGGCGAGCGCAGGGTCCAGATACTCGAAGCGCTGGCCACCATGCTGGAGCAGCCGGGGTCTGAACGCATCACCACCGCAGCGCTGGCGGCCCGGCTGGAAGTGAGCGAGGCCGCGCTCTACCGCCACTTCGCCAGCAAGGCCCAGATGTTTGAGGGGCTCATTGAATTCATCGAGCAGTCCGTGTTCTCGCTGGTCAACCAGATCACCGAGCGTGAAGCCGCCGACGCCGCTGCCGGCGTGCGCCAGGCCGGCAAGATCGTCGCCATGCTGCTGCAGTTTGCCGAGAAGAACCCGGGCATGACGCGTGTGATGGTGGGCGATGCACTGGTCTTCGAGAACGACCGCCTCCAGCAGCGCATGAACCAGTTCTTTGACAAGATCGAAGCCACGCTGCGCCAGTGCCTGCGCGGCGCCGCCGAAGCCGGCGGCTCGGCCACGCCGACTGTCGATGCGCAGGTGCGTGCTTCTGTACTCACCGCCTTTGCCGTCGGCCGCCTGCAGCGCTTTGCCCGCTCAGGCTTCAAGCGCGCGCCGTCCGAGCACCTGGAAGCCAGCCTGGCGCAGATGCTGTGATGTGACCGGTTGCGCCAGGCAGCGGTCTGGTGCGCAAGTTGCTGCAGGTTTTGAACCCATGTTGAACATCCGCCTTGCAGGCCAGAGCGTTGGCCTGCACCCTAGCGGCGCCATGTTCCTGCCGGAATACGACACCCTGCTCGTCGCCGACCCCCACTTCGGCAAGGCGGTGAACTTTCGCAAGCTGGGCGTGCCGGTGCCGCAGGGCACGACGACTGAAACGCTCGGCCACCTGACCCAGCTCATCGCCGAAACTTCAGCGCAGCGCCTTGTCTTCCTCGGCGACTTCCTGCATTCGGCGCGCTCGCACGCCAGGCCCACGCTGGAGGCGATCGCGCGCTGGCGTGAGTTGCACGGATCGCTGAAACTGACACTTGTGCGCGGCAACCATGATGACCGCTCCGGTGATCCGCCGGCCAGCCTGAACATGAGCGTCGTGGACGAGCCGCTGCCGCTCGGCCCGTTTGCGCTGTGCCATTACCCCGAAGCCCGCGCAGATGCGTACGTACTGGCCGGACACTGGCACCCGTGCATCAGCATCCGCGCCCGCGCCTTCGAGCGCCTGCGTCTGCCCTGCTTCTGGCTGGGGGACGACACGGGCAACCTGCCAGCAAACGCAGTCGGAGTCCTGCCGGCATTCGGCAGCTTCACCGGAATGCACCGCATTGAGCCGAGGGCGGGGGACCGAATATTTCCTGTCGCAGACAAAGTCGTGCGCGAGATCCCCGCCTTGCCGCTGCCATGAATCAATTGGGGTCAGATTCCAATTATTCGGATTCCAATTATTCGCATGCTCGGTAAACGCGTAGGGCAGAACTTTGGAAAACTTCGGCTTCTGCAGGTGGTCGCAATTTGCGACCACCTCGGCCTTCTCGGTCAATGACGCCGCCGCTGTCCCTATGGCTACTCGGTTGCCGGCTCCTCATCCAGAAACACAAACTCATCACAAGCCGCCACAAAGTCCGGCATGGTCCGCCGGGTTCCAAAGTCGTAGACCACGAGCCCGGCTGCTTGAATGCGCGCGGCAAGGCCAATGTAGTCGCTGTCGGACGACACGATGCAGAAGCCGTCCACGGTCCCTGAGTTCAGAATTTCCATCGCATCCATCACCAGGGCGAAGTCGCTGGCGTTCTTGCCTTTGAGGTAGCGAAACTGCTGCTGTGGGCGCAGGCCCAGCCTGTTCAGGACGCGCTTCCAGGACACAAGAGTCGTTGTTGTCCAGTCACCGTAGACCCATCGGTAAGTGGGCCGGCCAAATTCGCGGATTTTCGCCATGACGTGTGGCGCATGGGCCGCACTGGTGTTTTCTGCGTCGATAAGTACTGCAAGCTTGGGGCGACTGTTTGTCGTCGTCATGTGAGGGCGCTCCTGTAATCATTCGATCAACCACCGCCACTCATGATGAATGGCGGTGGCCCAAGCAGGTTGGCGTACCGGCCGAAGCGGACTTGTTCCGGCGAGTCTTGCGACTCCCCACCCGGGCCACCTGAAAAGGGGGCACAGATGCGAAAGCCGCAAGGCTTTGCAGGTTTGCGGCTCAAGGAGCCGATTCGGACGGGACGCCAATCCCGGTCACGCAACGATGCGGTGACGAGGGGAGTATATGCGCAGAATTTTGGGGTGCAAGAACCCAGGGTCACAAACCATCAACTCAGGTTGTGAGGTGCACGCGGGAGTTATTGGCGCGCATTGCGCCGCGTCAGACGCGATCTAGATGTTTCTTTCGGACCGGCCTGTCGCGATACTGCGCGATGGACGTGGCGAGGTGAGCAGCGTTGGACGGCTTCGACAGGAGGTACATTGTTTCCATGATGCTCCGGTAGTGGTCATAGGACATCACAACCGCATGAGCGCCATCTCGCCGGGTGATGACGATGACGTCTCGGTCATTGGTCACCGCGTCCAGCACTGATTTGAGCGAATCGCGAGTTTCTGAACAGGTGATGATTCGCATGGTTGGTGGATAAAAGGTTTGCAACAGGGCCGATGCCCCCGCTGGTGTCAATGGGCCGACTGGTTGCGGCGCCCGGCGCGGACTGCCTGCACTTCTTCGTCAATCATTCGCTCGATTTCAGGGGGCGACTCTTCACGTGGGGCGCTGGACCATATCGCACGCAGTTCATTCCCTGCCTGGCGCTTGAGTTGCTCACGCAGCATTGCTTCCAGTGCTTGTGGCGTGAGCAAACCCGCGGCCCGTGCATTCTGGGCCAACGCATCAGGCAGTTCAATATAAACGGTAGTCATGAGAAAAAATTTCTCTGTCAGATGCCGCATTTTCCAATATCAAGTCGTCGCGCCAACCTTCTCCCCCGCCGCCAGAATCTCCCCCCACGTCGCATCGTCCAGCCGGATGCCCGTACGTTCCCTCTCCACCCGCGCCCGCCGCTCCGGCTCGCCTGCGACCTGCACCGCATCCACACCGGGCGCGGCAGGCCCCTGGCGCAGCCACTCCACGAAGGAGTGCGCCTCGCTCTCGAAGTCTCCTTGCGTTCCCAGCTTCGCAGGGTCAATCAGGATGGTCAGCATCCCGTTGTAAACCGCCTTCTTGAAATCCGCCGCGCGGTGCCAGGTGCCGCTACCGGTCAGCGCGCCGCCGAGCAGTTCGCAGGCCACGGCCATGCCGTAGCCCTTGTGTTCGCCAAAGGTCATGAGGGCGCCGAAGAGGCCCGCGCCATCGGCGCCTCCTGGGCCCTGGGGCACCACCACCACGCCGGGGTCGGTCGTGGGCCGGCCTTGCTCGTCAATCAGCAAGCCGGGCTCCACCCGCTTGCCTTCGTTGTGCGCCACGCGCATCTTGCCCTGCGCCACGCGGCTGGTGGCGAAGTCGAGGATGAAAGGGGCTTGCCCCTTCAGCGGTATGCCGATGCAGCAGGGGTTGGTGCCAAAGCGGCCGTCGCCACCGCCAAACGGCGCGACCACCGGGCGCGACAGTACGTTCACAAAGTGCATGGACACGAGACCTTCGGCCACAGCCATTTCGGCCCAATGCCCGATGCGGCCCAGGTGGTGCGCGTGGGCCAGCGTCATGATGCAGCTGCCGTGTTGCTTGGCCCGTTCAATGCCGAGCTTCATCGCCTGCTCGCCGACCACCTGGCCATAGCCGCGCTGGCCGTCCAGCGTGAGCATGGTGCCGATGTCCATGATGGTCTTCACGCAGGTGTTGGGCGTGAGGCCGCCTTCGAGCACTGCGTCGATGTAGCGCGGCACCATGCCAACGCCATGCGAGTCGTGGCCGCTGAGGTTGGCCATGACCAGGTTGCTGGCGACAGTCTGCGCCTCTGCGTCGCTGCTGCCGGCGGCCTTGACGATGGCGGCCGTCATGTCGCGCAGTTTCTGCGCGGGGATGATCTGTGGCATGTTGTTGTGTGTCCCTTATACGAATGGCACTTGCTCCGGTGCCTGTCTGTTTTTCCGTTCGGCCTGAGCTTGTCGAAGGCTTGTCGCAGTGCACGCACGAGGGCTTCGACAAGCTCAGCCCGAACGGATTTGGGAGATGTCGCTCAGGTGAGCGCCGCACTCCTCAATACCGTTGGCCGCGCTGGCCTACATCACCGCGCCGACTTGCCATGGCACAAATTCATTCTGTCCATAACCATGCTTCTCGCTCTTGCTCAGCTCGCCAGATGCGGTTGCCAGCACCAGCTCGAAGATGCGCTGGCCCATCTCCTGGATCGAGGCCTTGCCGTCGATGATCTCGCCGCAGTTGATGTCCATGTCTTCTTCCTGCCGGGCCCACAAGGCAGAGCTGGTGGCAAGCTTGAGTGAGGGGGAGGGCGCGCA
>CAZFKW010000051.1:7443-11942 GCA_964519795.1 uncultured Ramlibacter sp.
GTGGCGCTCACCGGGTCGTAGCCGGGCGTGTCCATGTAGACGAAGCCGTGCGCGTCCACCGGCTCGGCATATTCGTACACCGCCTGCAGGTTGGTGGTGCCGCCCTTGGCTACCGCGCCCAGGGATTTTTCAAGGATGGTGGTGAGGCCGCCGGCCTTGTTGCCGGGCGAGGGGTTGTTGTTCATCTCGCCCTGGTTGACCTCGGTGTAGTGCTCCCACCACTTGATGCGCTGCACCAGCTTCTCGCCGACTTCCTTCTTCACGGCGCGTCGCGTGAGCAGGTGCTCGGCGCCATAGACTTCCGGCGTTTCAGACAATATGGCCGTGCCCCCATGCGCCACCAGCAGGTCCACCGCAGCACCCAGGGCCGGGTTGGCGCTGATGCCCGAGTAGCCGTCGGACCCGCCGCATTGCAGGCCGATGGTGATGTGTGCCGCACTGCAGGGCTCGCGCTTCACATCGTTGGCGCGGGGCAGCATCTCCTTGATGAGCGCGATGCCCTTCTCCACCGTCTTGCGCGTGCCGCCGGTGTCCTGGATGTTGAAGACCTTGAGCGTGTCGCCCTCGCGCAGGCTGCTGTGTGCGAGCCAGGCGTTGATCTGGTTGGCTTCGCACCCGAGGCCTACCACCAGCACGCCCCAGAAGTTGGCATGGGTGGCGTAACCGGCCAGCGTGCGCTCCAGAATCTGCATGCCCATGCCATCGGTGTCCATGCCGCAGCCTGTGCCGTGGGTGAGCGCGACCACGCCATCGACGTTCGGGAAGGCTTCGAGCGCTGCCGGGTTGGTCAGGCGCGAGAAGTGGTCGGCAATTGCGCGCGCCGCCGTTGCCGAGCAGTTGACGCTGGACAGGATGCCGATGTAGTTGCGCGTGGCCACCCTTCCGTCCCCGCGTTTGATACCCATGAAGGTGCGCTCCAGCTTTGCCGGCTCGGGCTTCACGTCGGCGCCGAAGGCGTAGTCCCGTTCGAAGTCGCCCTTGTTCGGCCCCATGTCCAGGTTGTGCGTGTGCACATGCTCGCCGGCTGCGATGGGCTTGCTCGCAAAGCCAATGATCTGGTTGTAGCGCCGAACCGGCTCGCCGGTGGCAATGGCGCGCGTGGCCACCTTGTGCCCTGGCGGTATCAGCCCCTTGATGGTGACGCTCTCCGCTGTCGAACCGCCCACGAGTTGGGCGCGCGCAATCAATACGTCGTCGGAGGGATGCAGGCGAATAAAGGGATTCATGGGCAAGGCTTCAATAGAACTGCTTCGGGAGCCAGAGAACAAGTTGAGGGAAGTACGTGATGATGGCGAGCGAGCCCAGCAGCGGTATCAGCCACGGCAAGATCGCTATGGTTGTTCTCTCCACCGACAGCTTTGCCACCCGCGCCAGCACAAACAGCACCATGCCCATGGGCGGGTGCAGCAGGCCGATCATCAGGTTCAGCACCATCACCAGGCCGAAGTGGACCAGGTCAATGCCCAGCTGCTGGCAGATGGGCACGAGGATTGGCACCAGGATGGTGATGGCCGCCGTCGGTTCCAGGAAGCAGCCTACAAACAGCATGAGCAGGTTGGCCAGCAACAGGAACACCCAGGGCTCCTTGGTGAAACCCAGTACCCACTCGGCAATCGCAGAGGTCACGCCGGTCGCCGTGAGCATCCAGCCGAAGATGCTGGCCGCGGCCACGATGAAGAGCACGGTGGCCGTGGTCTCGACCGTGTCCAGGCTGATCTTCACGAACATCTTCCAGTTAAGCGTGCGGTACCAGGCAAAGCCGAGAACCATGGCCCACAGGCAGGCGGCAATCGCGCCCTCTGTCGGTGTAAAGATGCCGGTCGTCATGCCGCCGATCAGCAGCACCGGCGTCATGATGGGCAGCGCCGCCTGGAACCTGAAGAACCTGTCTGCGGCAAACAGCACCACCAGCGAGACCGCCACGGTGAGCTGCGGCGGCAAGCCCGCCTTCGCAATCAGCAGCCACACGGCCACCGGCCAGCCAATGACGACGGCCGTCTCGGCCAGCGCCTTGATCACGCGCGGCCATTCAAACTTGATGTCGCCGCCCCAGCCGTTCTTGTGCGCAAAGTACGCCACCGTGCACATCATCAGGATGGCCAGCAGCACGCCTGGCAAGATGCCGGCGAGAAACAGCGCACCCACGCTCACATTGGCCATCATTCCGTAAATGACGAAGGGCAGGCTCGGCGGAATGATCGGGCCCAGCGTGGCGGAGGCTGCCGTCACACCCACGGCGAATTCCTTGCTGTAGCCATGGTCCGTCATGGCCTTGATCTCGATGGTGCCCAGGCCTGCTGCATCGGCAATGGCGGTGCCGCTCATGCCGGCAAACACCACCGAGCCGACCACATTCACATGGCCGAGGCCACCCTTGAGCCAGCCCACCAGGGCCAACGCATAGTTGTAGATGCGGTTGGTGATGCCGGCGTTGTTCATCAGGTTGCCGGCAAGAATGAAAAAGGGCACGGCCAGCAGCGGGAAACTGTCAATGCCGCTGACCATGCGGTGGATCACCACAAACGGCGGCAGGTTGCCCGTCCACCAGATGTACAGCAGGGCGGAGCCGGCCATGGCAATGGCCACGGGAATGCCGCCGGCCATGAGGAACAGGAAAATGATCTTGAGCATTGAGGCTTCCGGTCAGCGGTCGTCCATGGAGGTTTCGGGTCTTTCAAGCACGCTGTAGCCGCGCCTGTAGTGGAACAGCGCCACCTGCACCGAGCGCACGGCCATCGCCGCAAAGCCCAGCAGGCAGACACCGTAGATCCAGTTCATCGGCAGGTCCACCATGGTCATGCGCGAGTTGCTGCCCAGCTTGAGCATCATCATCACGGTCAGGATGGCCGCTGCGATGTAGAAGCCCGCGCGCAGGAAGTCCACTGCGGTGGACATGCCGCGCGCCATGGCCCTGGGCATGAACTTGTAGAAGAAGTCCACCTGGATGTGGTTGTTCTTGATGACGCCGATGGTCGCGCCGGTGAAGACCACCGCGATCAGCAGGTAGCGGGCGATCTCCTCCGTCCAGGCCGCGGAATCATTCATGACATAGCGCGTGAAGAACTGGTAGAACACGGTGGCCCCCAGCAGCCAGAAGAAGCCCAGTGCAACCCAGGCTTCCACCGGCGTGCCGGAGAGGTTCACCGCTTCGTCCTGCGCATGAAACTCGCCGTCGGCCCCCATCACGGGGGCCATGTCGTCAATGGTTTCCAGCTTCATGCCGGCTTACTTGATGGCAACGATGCGGTCCCAGTCCTTTTTGTCCAGCTTCATGGATTCAAAGGTAATCGCCTTCAGCACGCGCTGCTGGAAGTCGTTGCGGTTCACCGTCACCACGTTGATGCCCTTCTTCTTGAACTCGTCCACCAGTTCGGCTTCGCGCTTGCGGATGTCGTTGGTGGCGTTGACGGCAGCTTCCTGCGTCACGTCGGACAGAATCTTCTGCTCGGCCGGCGTGAGCTTGTTCATGAGGCTGGGGGCGATCACGGTGAGCAGCGCGTCAGAGATGTGGCCGGTCAGGATGATGTTCTTCTGCACTTCAAAGAACTTCTTGGCCTCGATAGTGGGCAGCGGATTCTCCTGGGCGTCCACGGTGCCGTTCTGCAGCGCCAGGTACACCTCGGCAAAGGCAATTGGCGTCGGGTTGGCGCCGCAGGCGCGTGGCAGCGCGGTGTAGGCAGGCGAGTCCGGCACCCGCATCTTGATGCCCTTCATCTGGTCGCAGTTGGTGAAGAGCTTGTTGCTGGTGGCGTGGCGCGCGCCGTAGTAGGTGAGGGCCGTGACGGTGTTGCCGGTGGCCTTCTTGTAGCCTTCAGTCAGCTCCTTGAACACATCGCTCTTGCCATACTTGATGACGTGGTCGGCATCGCGGAAGGTGAACGGGTAGTAGCTCACGGCCAGGCGTGGGTAGGAGTTGGAGGCGAACGAGGCGCCTGTCAGGATGATGTCCACCGTGCCCAGTTGCAGGCCCTGGTTGATGTCGCTTTCCTTGCCCAGGCTGGAAGCCGGGAACACCTGGATTTCATATTTGCCGTTGGTGCGCTTCTTGAACTCGTCGCCAGCCCAGACCGACCACTTGTGGTACGGCTCGGACGTCTCGTACACGTGGGCCCATTTGAGCTTGGTCTGCGCTTGCGCCAGGCCCGTGTAGCCCACGGTGGCGGCCAGTGCGGCAACGCCGGCCATGGCCTTGAGGGTGAATCGCTTTGTCATGATGTCTCCTTTATTGAGGTTGGAACGGGGAAAAACACAAACAGGAATCGCTGGCCTTCAGGATCGTCTTGCGCGGCGCCAGCTCGCGCTGAATCGGGTATGGGATTTGTCCATGTGAATGTGCATGGCGGTGCGGGCTGCATTGGCGTCCCTGGCGCGCACGGCCGCGAGGATGGCTTCATGCTCGTCAATGGCGGCCCGCCAGGATTCGACGGTTTCAAAGTAGTCGCCCAGACGCTCGAACAGCGGGCCGCGGCGGGAGTCCCAGAAGGTTTGCACCGTCTCGG